>JAFVMP010000129.1 GCA_017506845.1 Campylobacter sp. | reverse complement strand
TATTTGATCTATTTTACAATTCTATGGTTGTTAATAATATATTAATTTATGCTATAATATTTGACAATAATCAAAAATTAATAGGATAAAAATGGATATTAGTAAAGAAGTAAATTTTATTTGGAATATAGCTGATAAGCTCCGTGGAGCCTACACTAGTGATAAATATAAAGATGTAATTATCCCCATGGTTATTTTACGCAGATTTGAGTGCGCTTTAGCTGGTACCAAAAAAGAGGTGCTAGAAAAGTATAATAGCGACAAAAACTGCCCAACAACAGTGCTAGAAAAATTAAGCGGATATCAATTTTATAACACAAGCAAATTTGATCTAAAAGAGCTTAGAAACGATCAAAACAACATAAAAGCAAATTTGATAAATTATATAGATGGTTTTAGCGACAATATCAAAGAGATATTTGAAAATCTAGAATTTCAAAAACAGATAGCCAAAATGAGCAAAGAAAACTGCCTTTTTAGCATCATAAAAGCTTTTAGCGAACTTGATTTAGATCCAAAAATCGTCCCAAATCACACAATGGGCTATATATTTGAAGAACTAATCCGCAAATTTAGCGAAAATGCAGAAGCCGGCGATCACTATACAGGGCGTGATATCATCGCTTTAATGGTGGATATTTTACTTTTTGGTGTCGATATACAAGGCGATAATAAGGTAATTTCAGTCCTAGACCAAGCTTGCGGAACAGGCGGAATGCTAAGCATAGCAAATGAAAAGCTAAAAGCACAAAACAATAAAGCACAAATTTATCTATACGGCCAAGAAATCAACGGCGAGAGCTACGCTATCTGTAAAGCCGATATACTCATAAAAGGGCAAAATGAAAAAAATATTTTAAAAACAGATACTCTAAAAAACAATGAATTCCCAAATGAAAAATTTGATTTCATTATCGAAAATCCACCATTTGGTACTTCATGGGGTGGAGAAAAAGCAAAAGATGGTGTAGAAGACGCTGTAAGACTAGCCCACGAGAGTAAATCTCGCTTTTTCGCAGGACTACCAGCCAAAAGCGATGCGCAACTTCTCTTTTTACAATCAGCCCTAGAAAAGGTCAAAGATAATGGCAAAATCGCCATTATCCAAAATGGATCTCCGCTATTTAGCGGCGATACCACCTCAGGCGAGAGTCAAATTCGCCGCTATCTACTAGAAAATGACTATATAGATAGCATTATCGCCTTGCCAACAGATCTTTTCTATAACACTGGAATCGCTACTTATATATGGATACTACGCAAATCCAAGCCAAATGAAAGAAAAGGCAAACTAGCACTAATAGACGCTAGCAGCTTCTATGTAAAGCTTAGAAAATCAATGGGCAATAAAAGAAACGAGCTAAACGAGCAAAATATAGTACAAATTACCCAAATTTACAAAGATTTTAAAGAGAATGAGCATTGTAAAATCTATACTAATAGCGAATTTATCTATAAAGAATACACCATAATGACCCCACTTCAAAAGAGCTATACCATCACAGATGAGAGAGTAGAGAGCTTGAAATCTGCCTTTTATAATGACACCAAAATAACAGAATTAGAAAACAAAGATGAACTAACCCAAAAAGAACAAAAAGAGCTAACCAAACAAAAAGAGGCCAAAGAGCTTGCTAGTGTGATAATAACCAAATTAAATGACTATAAAGATGGTAAAAAATATCTAAACAAAGATGAATTTATCAGCTTTTTAAAGCAAATTTTAAATATCAAAGATACCAAAACACTAGACAAAATAGCCAAAGTATTTAGCCATGATGACGATGAAGCACAAATTCAAAGAGATAAAAAAGAGCAGATTATCTACGATAAAGATAGCCGTGATAGCGAGATAATCAACATTAACGCTAGCATTGATGAATACATGAAAAGCGAAGTCTTGCCACATTTGCCACTAGCAAAAGCCTTCGATGAAGGCAAAATCGGCGCCGAAATTCCATTTACTCGCTACTTCTACAAATACCAAAGCCCTAAAAGCACTGATGAGATAAAACTAGAATTCAAAAACCTAGAAAAAGAAGCAATTGAGCTTGAAAGTGGGCTTTTTGATGAGTAATAAAAGAAATAATATAAAAGAGTTTAGGGTACCATCTCTTGCGAGTACTCACCTAAGTCATGGTGATTTGATCCCTAAACTGAGTGAATTATACAATAAATTTTCTTATAAAATACTATATAAAAAAACTAATAAGGTGCCTTTTGATGAGTAATCAAAATATAGAATTTAAAGATAGCCAAATTGCTTGGATAGGTCAAATTCCAAAACATTGGGAAGTAACAAAAATAAATCATTTATATTCACAAAGAAATCAAAAAGTAAGTGATAAAGATTTTGAGCCACTTTCAGTTACCAAAAAAGGAATTTTGCCACAATTAGAAAACGCAGCAAAAACAGATAATGGAGACAATAGAAAACTTGTTAAAATAGGTGATTTTGTGATAAATAGTCGTTCAGATCGTCGTGGCTCTTGTGGAATTTCATCTTTTGATGGTTCTGTGTCTCTAATAAATATTGTTTTAAAGCCCAGAGAAAATATGAATTCTAAATATTTTGATTGGCTTTTTCACACGACTTTATTTGCTGATGAATTTTATAAATATGGCAATGGAATTGTAGATGATTTATGGAGTACTCGCTGGGATAATATGAAAAATATTTTAGTGCCTTATCCCCCACTCAATGAGCAAAAGAAAATAGCTGAATTTCTAGATAAAAAGTGCGAGATAATCGACAAAAGATTAAATAATTTAGAGCGAAAAATTAAGAGCTTAAAAGAGTATAAAAAATCACTTATAAGCGAGTGTGTAACCAAAGGGCTAAATCCTAAAAACAAAGAATTCAAAGATAGTGGGATCCCTTGGATAGGTCAAATCCCAAAACATTGGGAAATTCGTCCTTTATATTTTTATTTTAATGAGCGTAAAAATAAGAATTTATTTGAAAATGAAAAAAACTTACTTTCTCTAAGTTATGGAAAAATTATAAGAAAAAATATTGAAACAAAAGATGGTTTATTGCCTGAAAATTTTAATGGATATAATATTATAGAAAAAGATGATATTGTGTTTCGTTTAACTGATTTGCAAAATGATAAAGTTAGTTTAAGAACTGGTCTTGTTAAGGAAAAGGGTATTATTACTTCTGCTTATGTAACAATTAAACCAAAACAAAAAATTTGTATTGAATTTTATCACTACTTATTGCATTGTTATGATTTAACAAAAGTTTTCTATAATTTTGGAAATGGTGTAAGGCAAAATTTAACTTATAAAGAATTATCAAAAATGAAAATTTTAGTCCCCCCACTCAACGAGCAAAAAGAAATAGCCGAATTTCTAGATAAAAAGTGCGAAAAAATAGATAGATTAAATGAGAATTACACTAAGCAGATTGCCACACTAAAAGAGTATAAAAAATCTCTAATCTACGAGTGCGTAACGGGCAAAAAAGAGATTTAAATTTGATGGAATTGTAGAATTTAAAGGACAAAAATGTCAAAAACTATATATGATGAAAAAAGACAATATCAAGCTGATATAATAAAAGAATTTGCTAAAAATGGAGTTGTAGAGCGAAGCGCAAAGTACTATGATAAAAATTTAGCAATGGACAAAGAGATACTACTAGAGTTTTTAAAATCCACTCAAGAAAAGGAGCTTAACTCGCTTGGGCTAAAGGGTGATGAGATAATCTCTAAAATCAATGACTATATAATCAAAAATGGAATTCTAGAGTGCTTAAAAAATGGCGTAATGATAAATAATACAAACTTAGAGCTAGTTTATAACAAAGAAAGCTCTGGTTTTAATGCTGATTTAGCTCAGAAATATGAAAAAAATAAAATCACAATAATACAAGAAGTAAATGCCGATAATGAAAATAAAGAGCGTGTGGATTTAGTGGTTTTTGTCAATGGTGTGGCGTTTGCTTGTATGGAGATTAAAAGCAATTATTCAGGGCAGGATTATAAAGATGCTATAAAGCAGTATAAAGAGGATAGAAACCCGCAAAATAGGCTATTTGATAATAGACTTGGTGCGATTGTGTTTTTTGCTTTGGATCTGTATGAGTGCTATATGACTACAAAGCTAGAAAAATTCAAAACTAAATTTCTAGCCTTCAATAAAGGCAAAGGAAGTGGCAATGACACAGGGGCTGGAAATGATGAAATAGAGGGCAAAATAAGCAATGTATGGTATCTATGGGAAGAGGTATTAGTAAGGGATAATATAATTGATTTGATTAAAAATTTTATATTTGATGATAAGGGAGTTATGATTTTCCCACGCTATCATCAGATGGATCTAGTACATAAAGTAAAAAGCGATATTTTGAAAAATTCAGAGTATAAAAACTACTTAATCCAGCATAGCGCAGGATCTGGCAAGACTAAAAGCATAGCTTGGCTGGCATATATGCTAGCATCTTTGTATAAAAATGGCTCTGTAAGATATGAAAGCGTGATAATCGTAACTGATAGAATAGTAGTAGATAGACAATTACAAAATGAGATAAACAAGATCAAGCATCAAGAAGGATTTATAAAAGCTCTTGGCGATGAAAATAGCTCAAAAGATCTAAAAGATGCGATAAAAAATAGTGTAAAAATCATAATTTCTACAATCCAAAAATTCTCTTATATCAAAGATGAATTAAAAAATTTTGACACCAAATGTGCCGTGATAATAGATGAAGCGCACTCTAGCACCAGCGGGTCTAATATGGAGGCTTTGATAGATACTCTTAGTTCTGAATTTGGCGCAGAGAATAAACCTAAAAATATAAGCCTTTTTGGTTTTACAGCTACACCAAAGAGAAGTACTTTACAAATATTTGGTAAAAAAGATATAAATGGCTTTTATACGCCTTTTCATCTATACTCTATGAAACAAGCGATAGAAGAAGGATATATCCTAAATGTACTTGATAACTATACAACATATGACACTCTTTATAATATAATATTAAAAAGCAGCGATAAAGAGGTAGAACAAAACCAAGCAAAACGCAAAATAAGAGATATAATCAAACATAATACCGATATCATAAAAAGCCGTGTAGCTGTGATAGCTGAGCATTTTGCTAGTAGTGGCAAAGATATGCTAAGCAGTAAAGCTAAGGCTATGGTAGTGTGCGAGGATATAGAAAGCGTGATAAGATATTATCAAGCTTTTTGCGAGTATTGCGCGGGGAGATATGATTTTAAACCTTTAATAGCTTTTAGCGGTCAAAAAGAAGTCGGTGGAGTGGAGTATAGCGAAAGCGGGATAAATGGCATAAGCGAAGCATCTTTGCCTAGTGAATTTAATAAAGATGAGCGAAGGGTACTTTTTGTCGCAAATAAATACCAAACAGGATTTGACCAAAATAAGCTTTGTATAATGTATGTAATCAAAGCCCTTAGCGGAATAACCGCCGTCCAAACACTATCAAGGCTAAATAGAATTTGCCCAGAATTCCCACATAAAACTACTTTTGTGCTTGATTTTGTAAATAAATTTGATGATATCATTGGTAGTTTTGCGCCCTATTATACGCAAACTATGCTAAAAGATGGCATTGATATGGCTGATTTGTTAGATATCGACGCAAAAATAGATGGATATAATATCTTAATGCCACTTGAAGAAAAGATAGTAGCAGATGCTATTATTAATATAGATGATAATACTCAAAAGATGGTAAGGCCATATTTCACAAAAGCAATAAAACAGATAAATAATTTAGATGATAAACATAAAATAGAGTTCAAAGGGTTGCTTACAAACTACAAAAAGATCTTTTTGCATTTGAAAATCATTTTTGGTGATACTTTTAGCGATAAGCTAAATAATAGATATATTTTTATAGAAATTTTGCTAAAACAGCTTATAAATGTAAATACAGGTAGCGAAAATATAGATATAGATATAGGCGTGATAAATGTTCAGGTACTAAAAAACCAAACATACACAAAAGAAAAGATAAAACCAGATCCAGTGATGGAGATGAGTGCCTTTGGCTCAATGAAGATTGATTCTAGCAAGCTAGAAAAGCTCTCAGAAATTATAAAAAAAATCAATGATAATCTTAGTCTAAATATGGAAAAAAACTCGCAAATTCAAGCTATTATAAATATCTCTGAGAAACTACTAAATAGTACCAAGCTACAAAGCGGAGCAAAAAATAATAATAAAAATGATTTTACAAAACTTTATAATGATGAAATAACTGATATTTTGACAGATAATTATAATGATACGCAATTTGGTGCTTTATACGGCCAACTATTAAACCATCAAACTTATATAGATGAAATTTTCACACCACTTATAAATAATATTTATGATATTTTAGAAAAAAGATAGGTGAAATTTTGGTATAAATGGCGGATTTTGCTGTAAATTATCTTAGCTTAGATTTGCTTCATCACTAGGGAAATAATAAAAATAGATTTAGATTTTTGTGGGACTGAAGCTTTTATATGTAGTGTTGATTGTATCACTGTGAATTCAAGTGAATTTATGGATATAGAAATTCTTATAACAAAAGATATTTGAAAAGAAGCAAATCCACCGCAAATTGATAGTTTTATCTATGCTAAGATATATTTTGCTGAGGAGATTTTGGATTGAATTTATAATAAGAAGGTTAAATCGTTAAATTGACCAAATAGAATACCATATAAACGCTCAATTAGTGTATGCATGGTAAGATATAAAATCATAAAAGGTCTTAAAATGAAATACATAGCTCAATATACACAAATAGATGAGAATGATAATATAAATTTAAATAATATCGAGATTGCAGTAGGATTAGGGCTTGTAGATAATCTAAAGCCGTCTCAATATTTTTATCAAGTACTAGATGAATCACAAACATATAAAGAGCTCTATTGTAAAATAAAAAATTACTATGATGGTAAAAGTCTAAGTCAAGGTGAAAAAGCACAAAAAGAATGTGATATTGTATCAATAAATATCGCTAAATATCTAGAAAAAAATGGCTTTAAATTTTCCCCTATGATGCTAAAACTGATACATAAAAATATATTTACTGGGGCATTTGAACAGACTTTAGAGAAATATATTGGCGTTTTTAGAGATGTAAATATTACTAAAGATGAGGATATATTAGGTGGTAGAAGCGTTATTTATGCTGATTATGATGAGATTAACGAGTTGTTAGAGTATGATTTTGAATTAGAGAGAAAAAAAGATTATGCCAATATGAATATAGAGTCTCAAGCGGTGAACGTAGCTAAATTTATTAGTGGAATTTGGCAAATTCACCCATTTCGTGAAGGCAATACACGCACTATTGCAATTTTTGCTATTAAATATTTGCAAAACAAAGGTTTTGATATTAATAATGATATTTTTAAAGAAAACTCAAAATATTTTAGGGATGCCTTAGTAAAGGCAAATTATGAAAATATGAGAGAGGGCATTAAAAGTGATTTTACATATTTGGAGGGTTTTTTTAATAAATTTATACTAAATAAAGAGACTAGATTAAAGCCATTTGATTCTTAACTATGGCTATAAATGTATCTAAATATGGTATTTGTATTTTAAATATAATAATTATAGAATAAGTAAAGCTATATGATCAATAAGCATTGTAGCCAAAGCTATGATTTGAAGTAGAAACACATCTACTTCAAATTTATTTTTATATATTTCTATCACTAGAATGATTATCTCTTGTGTATTGCTTTTCTTTTGAAGAGGTATCTTTTTTCATCATATCTTTAGTCGTGTTAAAAAGTGCTTTTAAAAATAGCTCTTTTCTTTATTTTATATATCCTAAATTTGGCTTATGTTTTTCTTTGTTAAGACTCTTTTGTTCTTGTATTGGATTAAATTTATCGCACTTACTAAATTAGAAGCCAAAAGCTCTTTATCAAAATCATTTTCAGGGATACCATCATCTAAAAATTTTAAAACTTTCTCAAT
>JAFVMP010000013.1 GCA_017506845.1 Campylobacter sp. | reverse complement strand
GTGGCTAATCGGACTTGTTCCTTTGCTTACTGCAGTATATGGATATTGCCCATTATACTCACTAATAGGCAAAAAAAGTTGTAAAAAATAGCTATTATGCCTCAAACGAGGCATAATACTCTTAAAATCCATGCAATTTTTTTAAATCTTTATCTATTAATTTTTTATTACCTTTTTCATCTACGCTAACATAAGTTACTTCAGCAGTTGTAACCAGAACACACTCACAAAAATTAAAATTTACTACTTCTTATTATATATTATACTTGGAATTTTTGCAATTTTAAAAGATATCTAGAAATCTACAAAAATCTTCATGATATTAGCTCTCTTCTTAGCAATCTTAAAGCCTATACCGATTTACTTAATAAATCAACCAAATTAAACATAGTCAAAGATGCACTAATCTTGGATATAAACATAATCTCAACAAGATTTGAGATGATATCTCAAAGCGATCTACTTATTAGATGATATACTATGAACTAGCTTGTCTAAAACATATTTTTCTAAATCCTTGCGTGAGACTTCGTGCTTCATAGCCTCATTATAGATTATTTCAATTTTTTGTGAATACTTCTCATAAGGAAAGTATGGAAAATGCACCTTCCACGCATCACGAATCAGCTCAAGACTAATTAACCTTCTAGTCCAAACCCTAAAATAATCAAACCCAATAAACACACAAGCAGTTAAAATCACTGTAATAATAACAGATATATGCAAATCAGCTTCAAATTTGCTAAATAATATATGCAAAATCCACACAAGTAACGCCAAAACGACAAAGCAAAGCAGAGCATAAATAGCATAAAATCTACGATTTCTATAACGGAAATTTAGCTTAGCTGGATCAATTAGCATGCCCTCATTATACAGACAATTAGCCTCTAAAAGATCACGAAAAAGAACTGGCTGCTTAGAGACTACAAATAGATTTTTAAATATAAATTGTTTAATTTTTTCCATCATTCTCATACTTTTTTAAAAATTTAAATTCTGCATTATATCTAAAAATTAGTCAAAAACTGATAAAATATCTCAAATTTAAAAAAGGAGCATAGATGGCAGTATTAATATCGATGCAAAAGGTCTTTTTAAATGGTGATTTTATAGACAAAGATAGTGCTAAAATCAGCATATTTGATCGTGGATTTATCTTTGGCGATGGAATTTATGAGGTTGTGCCAGTAATTAATTCAACTATAGTTGAAAAGCAAGGCTTTTGGGATAGATTTAAACGAAGCTTAAACGAGATTGATCTTAGCTTGCCATATTCTACAAATGAATTTGAAACTATATTAAATAGATTAATACAAATAAACTCACTCCAAGAAGGAGGATTATATATCCAAATTACTCGTGGAGTTGCTCAAAGGGATTTTAGCTTTGTAAGCAATATAACGCCAACAGTTATGGCATTTGCCTTTAGTGATAGCGTATTAGAACATCCAGGGGCAAAAAGCGGAATTACTATAATCTCAACTCCAGATATCAGATGGAAAAGACGAGATATAAAGTCTATCTCGCTACTAGGCCAATGCTATGCTAAAAATCAAGCTACAATAGCTGGAGCTGATGAGTGCTTTATGGTAGAAGATGGATATGTAACTGAGGCTGGCAGTAGCAGCGCATTTATCATAAAAGATGGCGCACTTATTACCAAACCGCTATCTAATGAAATTTTGCCAGGAATTAGACGCCAAAGATTATTAAATTTAGCAAAAGAGATCGGATTGAAAATAGAAGAGCGTAAATTTAGTATGGATGAAGTCTATAATGCAGATGAGTGCTTTATCAGTGCTGCTACTATAATCCTTTTGCCAGTCATTAAAGCTGATGGTAAGGCCATAAATGGCGGCAAAATCGGATCATTTACGACAAAGCTTAGAGAACTTTATAAAGAGATTTTAAAAGCCCAAGCCAAAATGATATAAGAGAATTTAAAGGGTGAAATAGACTATTTTACCCTTTAAAAATTATTTAAAAAAACTCTTTAAAAGCGAAGTTAAATTTGCTATCTCTTGCTCTCTTTGCTCTTGGCTAACGCTATTTCCAAGATGCTCTTTGATATGCCCATCCAAGACTTCTGCCATCAAAGATGTGATAGCGCCTCTTGCGGCACTAATTTGCTGAAGTACTTTAAAGCAATCTTTCTCATCTTCTAAGGCCTTTTCTAAGGCTAAAATTTGCCCTTTTATCTTTTTAATACGCAAAAGAAGCTTATCTTTATTTGCTACTATGTGAGCCATAATTTTCCTTTATCTTTTTATAAGTTATACTGGGGTATAGTATCATAATATTTTTTAAAAAAGGTTAAATATGAATAATAATATTTTAAATTTTTCACATAATCACAATTTTCACTCAGCTAATCTTACCGCCAAGAAAAATACGCTATATGCAATGATAATCACAATATCTATGATGATAGCTGAAATTATAGGCGGTATATACTTTAATTCTATGGCGTTACTAGCCGATGGTTGGCATATGAGCTCTCACGCATTAGCACTTGGACTAGCGTATTTTGCTTATATTATGTCAAATAGATATAAAAGCGATGCTAGATTTAGTTTTGGTACTTATAAGATGGAAATTCTAGCTAGTTACACTAGTGCCTTGTCGCTTTTAGTGATTGCATTTTTGATGATTTATCACTCTATTTTAAAGTTTATAAATCCAGAATCCATAGCATATAAAGAGGCGATTTTGATAGCTATTATCGGACTTATGGTGAATTTAATCTGTGCTTGGCTATTAAGGTCTAGCCACGATCATCATCATAACCATCATCATCACGATGATTTAAATTTAAAAGCTGCTTATATACATGTCCTTACTGATGCGCTTACTTCTATTTTGGCTATTGTGGCTTTGGGATTTGGGCTGCTTTTTGGAGCTGATTTTTTAGATCCACTTATGGGGATTATTGGTGCTATTTTGGTATTAGTGTGGGCTATAGGGCTATTAAAACAATCGGGCAAAATACTACTTGATGCTAATATGAATGAGCCAATAGTTAGCGAAGTGGTAGATATTTTACGCCTATTTAGAAGTGATATAGAAATCAAAGATCTACACCTTCTAAAAGTAGCAAATGACAAATATACTTGTATAATCTCTCTAAATTCCATTGATCCAATTGATATAAATCTTATCAAAAACGAGCTATCAAAGCATGAAGAGCTAGTTCATATACTAGTGGAAATATATCCAAAAAAATATTAAATTAAAAATTTAAGAGTTAATTATAATAGGCAATTCTCTCTTATTATGTAAAATTTATATATCCCTATTAAGTATTTTTTAAGTATAGGGGGGGGTAAATTATTCTTAATTTTAATAACAAGGAGAAAATATGAACAAAATTTTAGCTATTATATTATTTACTAGCGTTTGCTAAGCTTTAATAAATAGACCAAAGTAAGTAGCTTTAAAATGGTATCTCATCATCTTCATCCATCAAATCATACATATTAGTAAATTTAGGCTTATTCTCATCATTGATTTTGCAATCATGAAGCATATCACTCATATCAGTTACACTACTAGTATTTATATAACTTAAAATCAAATTTACATCGTTTACAAGCTCTATTAGCTCATCTTTTGTTTTTAGTGAGTATTTGCTCATTTTTTTATTTTTTGGTTTTGCAATTATAATACAAAAATACGAACGCTTTTGCTCGTTATATTTTTTAAAATTATGGTAAAATTACAAATCTTTTTTAGGAGTTAAAATGACCGAATCCACACAAGAAAAATATCAAAAGTTTTTTGATGAGTTTGAAAAGGCTTATAAAGAATATGAAAATAAGGTAAAAGAGCGTAGGGCTCGTGGAATTCATGATTATAATGTATTTGATGTTTTGGAGGCAAAAGAAGTTAAACATTCAAAATTTATAGCCTCTTTGCTTGACCCTAAGGGCTTACATTATCAAGGTGATTTGTTTTTAAATAAATTTATAGAAGTGTGTGGTATAGATGATTTTGGGCTTGATACCTTAAACTCGCAAGTGTATAGAGAGTATAAAAACATAGATATTTATATCACTGATGGCAATAAGCACATAATCATAGAAAATAAAATTTGGGATGCCAGCGACCAAGATAAGCAAATATATAGGTATATAGAAACTATTAAAAATAAAAATTCATCATTAGATAACGATAGAATTCTAGTTTTATATCTTACGCCTAATGATGGTAAAAAACCGAGCCAAAAAAGCTTAAATGGCTTTGAAATCAAAGATGGCTTTTTAGAAAAAGGCAATGATAAAATTCCTTACAAACATATAATTTGTAATGATATTTTAAAGTGGCTAAATAAAGTAAAAATTGAAATTGTTAATTTAACCGATTTAAATGTGCTAATATCACAATACGAAAAAGCAGTAAAAAAATTAACAAATCAAGGAGAAAAAATGGAAAATAACTTAATAATAGAACAAATCAAAAAAAATTATGAGCTTTGTTTAAATATACATAATGAGTTTGAAAACGCAAAAATAAATTTATTAAATGAATTGTTTAGCAAAGTTGATAAAACTTTACAAGCAACAATAAATCCAAAAGATTGGACAATAGAATTTCACGAAATAAAAGAGCCTTTTAAATTTTTTTCTATAAAATTAAACGGATATAATGAAGAAAACCACGATGGCAATTATATTTATTATTGCATAGAACCGCAAAACGGATATAATAATATATATTTTGGTCTAGTACGCAGTAATAAAGTAAAGAATGAATTAAATAATGATTGTTTTCAAAATATTGTAAAAGAAAGTAAGTATTGTAAAAGTTGGAATAAAAGCAAATGGTGGGCATGTTATTATAAAAAATTTAGCACTGCTGATGATTTGATTTTAGAATATTTAAGGAATAAAGAATTTATTAGTGAAATTGTTAAGGACATCTGTAATGATTTGGAAAATTTAAAAGATGTCTTAGAAAAATTAAACAAAAAACTTATAGAAAAATAGCTTAAAAAATACTCTTTAGCTAAGCAAATTGGCTTACAAATACAAGAGCATAAATTTAGTATGGATGAAGTCTATAATGCAGATGAGTGCTTCATAAGTGCTGCTACTATAATCCTTTTGCCAGTCATTAGAGCTGATGGCAAGGAGATAAATGGTGGCAAAATCGGAGAATTTACGACAAAGCTTAGAGAACTTTATAAAATGGCTTTAAAACTAGAGGCTAATATAAGCTCATAAATAGCACAATTGCCAATTTCTAATTATAAAGAAACGATAAAGATTTAAATCGGCCAAGCCTAGCAAAGCTAATACTATAAGCGTTTGCTAAGCTTTAATAAATAGACCAAAGTAAGTAGCTTTAAAATGGCATCTCAATCATCTTCATCCATCTTAGTAAATTTAGGCTTATTCTCATCATTGATTTCGCAACCTCTAAACATCTCACTCATATTAGTTACACTACTTACATCCCAGTTATCCAGTGGTTGATTGAAATTTTCGCAATTATAGAACATCCTACTCATATTAGTTACACTACTTACATCCCAGCTATCTATACCATTAAAATCTTTACGCTTATTCCAATCAAATAACTCACTCATATCAGTTATAGCGCTAGTATCTATATCGCCTAAATTTAAACTTTCTGCTCTTACTAAACTTCTTAATTCATTTCTTGTTTTTGGATAGTATCGTGTTTTATTATTTACTATTTTTCTCTCTACAAAGCATCTTAGTGGTAGCTTATTAATCAACTCTTGAGATAGTTTGTCTCTCCAGCTATCAAGTGGTTGATTGAAATTTTCGCAACCTCTAAACATACTACCCATATTAGTCACACTGCTTACATCCCAATTATCAAGTGGTTGATTGAAATTATAGCAATTATAAAACATCTCACTCATATTAGTTACACTGCTTACATTCCAGTTATCAAGTAGTTGATTGAAATTTTTGCAACCATGAAACATATAACTCATATCAGTTACACTGCTTACATCCCAGCCATCAAGCGGTTGATTGAAATTTGCGCAATCTCTAAACATCTCACTCATATTAACTACACTGCTTACATCCCAG
>JAFVMP010000012.1 GCA_017506845.1 Campylobacter sp. | reverse complement strand
GTAGTTGCGTTTGGGATTAGCTTTGAGCTACCAGTTGTTACATTTTTTTTAGCTAAGATTGGTATGATTACTGATGAGAGTTTAAAGAGATTTTTTAGATATGCTGTAGTTGGAATTTTTATTTTTGCAGCGATTATGACTCCACCAGATGTGCTTAGTCAATTTATGCTAGCTATTCCATTAATTGGGCTATATTCTTTATCAATTTTAATTGCTAAAATGGTAAATCCAGCACCAAAAGATGAAGATGAAGAAGAAATTGATGATGAAAAATAATATATTTGATCTAGATAGTTATGATTATGAGCTTCCATCTAGCTTAATCGCATCATCTCCAGCTAATCCAAAAGAGAGTGCTAATCTATTAGTATATCAACGCTCTAACAATAAAATAACGCATACTAAATTTGGTAATTTGATGGAATTTTTACCAGATTGTGATATCATTTTTAATGATACTAAAGTTATCAAAGCTAGAATCTATGGCAAAAAATCAAGTGGCGGAGCTGTAGAGTTATTATTAAATCAACCTTTAGGCCAAGGTAAATTTAGCACTTTAATTAAAGGTCGAGTAAAAGCTGGTACAATTTTAGAATTTGACAATGGGCTAAGTTGTGAAGTTATAGAACTTTTATATGAGTATAGTATTGTAAAATTTTATCATAATAATAGATTAGTTGATACTGCTTGTTTATATCAAATTTTAAATACAATCGGGCATGTCCCACTCCCACCATACATCAAAAGAGAAGATCAAAAAAGTGATGAGATATGGTATCAAAGTATCTTTGCTAAAAATGATGGAGCAGTAGCTGCGCCAACTGCTAGTCTTCACTTTAGTCCTCAAATGATTCAAAATCTAAAAAGCAAACACAATATCTCATACATCACTCTTCATGTAGGAGCTGGAACATTTAAAGGTGTTGAAGTTAGCGATATTAGAGAGCATAAAATGCATAGCGAGATCTATACTATAAGCGATGAGGCGATAAATACTATAAATAGCAATAGACCAATTCTTGGCGTAGGAACGACAGTTACAAGATGTATTGAATACTTTTATAGAACTGGAGTAAAAGATGGTTTATGTGATCTATTTTTACATCCGGCTAATCCACCACAAAGACAAAACTATCTACTAACAAACTTTCACCTACCAAGATCAACGCTAATTATGCTAGTAGCAAGCTTTGTAGGCTTAGAAAATGTCAAAGAAATTTACAAACAAGCCATAGAAAAAGAGTATAAATTTTACTCTTATGGTGATGCGATGTTGGTGATATGATGAGAGCTTTATTTTTACTTTTAATGGCTGAATTTGCAATGGCAAATAGCGTAGATATCAAGGAATATGTCGCTTTTAGCGTACTATTTTTCTTTGTAATGCTACTAACCATAATTAGCAGGAAACCAGTACAAAATAGAAATCAAAAACTAATCCGTACATCAGATAAAAGATTAGCTAAACTAAATTTAAGATTTTTCAATAATAGGCTTGAAAATGGTGATATTATCGAGCGCTTGGGGCTGTTTTTTAGAGTACTTCATGATAAAGCTACGCAAAACCAAAATACCATAATCTTTAGCTACCCTCCAAGACAAGCTAGGTATTTTAGTGCAAATTTTAAAGCTATCACAAATGCAACTCATAATATTCTTTGCTTTGTAAATAAAAGCATAAAAAATAGCTCAATTTTATTTACTATAAAACCAACCAAAAATCCAGATGAATATCAAATTTCAATTAAAACTTCAGCTCAAATGAATACTAGTGAGATCATAAGTGCATTAGAATATAAAAATAGAAATATAAATTATAAATTTCTCTCTATCGCTTCAAGCTATGCTGAACAAATCGGTTCAAAGATTGAATTTAGCGCAAAATCCAATAGCTCAATCTTTACATTTAACGCTACAATGCATCAGCTAGAAGAGCCGCAAATTAGCGAACCAAATGAGCAAAAAAGTGCCTTAGTAGCCTATGAGAGTCAGACTGGATTTTTTGCTCTTGTGGCTGGACTTAGTATTTTTGGGATATATATCCAACCAGAATCAAGCTGGGAGAGTGTTAAAAACCATATAACAGATATGCTTTATAAGCCTGATTTTTTATTTATTCAAGCAAAAATTGTTAAAAAACTTCCATATAGTGAGTTGAATTTAATCAAAGAGTGGCAAGAGATTAAGGGCTTTAAGATTATTATAATAAGTGATAATTCTCATTTTGATGATGTCGCAAGCAGCTTTGGCGATACAAAACTATACCAACCATATACTATAGATGAGTTAGCTAGCGTAATTTGCTAGCTATTCCATCTCTAAACGCATAAGATACATATCTTCACCGCTAATAACATCTAGTGAGTTTGAACCACATTTTGGACAAAGAAATTCATTTTCTAAAAGCACACTTTGAGCGCCGCACTCGTTGCACTTAATCGTAATATCTTTTGGATGAATTATAAGCTTAGCATTTGAACAGATTGTATCTGCTTTAAAAGCATCAAAAGCACTTTGTAAATAGTGCGCTTCTACTCCGCTTAATCTTCCTATCTCAATCTCTACTTTATTTATCTTTGTAGCGTTGTGCTTCATAGCATTTGTCTCGCACAATTTAAATAGATCTTGGACTATAGCTAGTTCATGCATTGGCTCTCCTTTTAGCAAATTCTAGGCAATAGCTCACCCTTTGGTGGCTCCATAAATCTAGATGCTCCATAGCTATTTTGTATAATTACATTACCTTTATTACTATCTAAAATCTCGCCAATAGTATTTGCATTTGAGTCAAATTCTCTTAAAATCTCAAGCGCTTTAATCTCATCTTTAGGATCAATAGCTAAAACAAAGGTTCCCTCGTTTGCCAACTCATATGGCTCAAACCCAAGCATCTCGCAAATTCCCATAACCTCATCACTTACAGCGATATTTTCCTCATTGATTTTAATATCATACCCACAAGCTTTTGCCCACTCATTTAAGACTGCTGAGAGTCCGCCACGAGTAGCATCCCTCATAGCAAAAGGCTCAATTCCTGCTTTAAATAGCGCTTCAATTACAGAATTTAAAGGCTTACAATCGCTTTGTAAATCACTTTGGAGTCTTAACTCATTTCTACTTGCTAATATTACAGCTCCATGCCTACCAACATCACCGCTTAATAAAATTTTAGCTCCAATTTTTAAATTTTCTACCTTAGCCTCTTTAATAATCTGGCCAACTCCTGAAGTGTTTATAAAAATCTTATCACAACTTCCTTTGCTAACTACCTTAGTATCACCACATACTATGCTAACTCCTGCAATATCAGCACTGCTTTTGATACTTTCTAAAATCTCTTTAAGCTCAGCGATATCTAGTCCCTCTTCAATAATCAACGCGCAGCTAAGATATCTAGGCTTAGCACCTACCATAGCTAGATCATTTACAGTACCACAAACTGCAATTTTACCAATATCTCCACCAGCAAATTTAATAGGACTAACTACAAAACTATCAGTACTAAATGCAAGTTTTCCACTTAAATTCAAAATCGCACTATCATTATTTTGTGATAAAATTTCATTATTAAAAGTCTTAAAAATCAATCCATTGATAAGATCGTTCATCTCTTGCCCACCACCGCCGTGAGCTAGCATTATCTTTTGCATTTACCCTCTTTTAGTATATTTATAATACGCCGCACAGGCTCCTTCGCCACTTACCATACAGCTACCAATTGGATTTTGTGGATTACACACCTTACCAAAGACTTTGCAATCATATGGCTTAGCCTTGCCACGCAATATCTCTCCACATATACAAGCTTTTGACTCTTTAGACTCGCCTACTTCTACATTAAAATGCTTCCTTGCATCAAGCATACTAAACTCATCTCTAAGCTTCATTCCACTCATAGGGATTACCCCAAGTCCTCTCCACTCAAAATCGCAAGGCTCAAGATACTTATTTATTAGCTCTTTAGCTTTTAAATTCCCTTGATTGCTAACGACTCTAGCATACTCATTATAGACTTTATGGGTGCCGTTTTCATGTTGATTTACTAAATTTAATATGCTATCCATTAAATCCAAAGGCTCAAACCCACTCACAGCTATTGGAGTACCAAACTCATCTGCAAGCTCTTCATATATAGCACTCCCTGTAATTACGCTTACATGGCTTGGACCTAAAAATGCATCTATTTTCACATCCTTATCACTCATTATAGCTCTTACTGGAGCTGGTACAGTTACATGATTTATATGAACAAATAAATTTTTTAGTCCTAAGTTTATCGCCTGTTCTACTACTACTGCACTCATTGGAGTAGTCGTCTCAAATCCTATAGCAAAAAATACAACCTTTTTATCTGGATTTTCTTGTGCAATATTTATTACATCAAGTGGAGAATATAAAGCCCTAATATCTGCTCCACCAGCTCTAAGCTGAGCTAGAGAGCCTTTGCTTCCAGGCACTCTCATCATATCAGCTAAGGTGCAAAATATAACCCCTTCTATACCAGCAATAGCAATAGCCTCATCTATGCGACTTCTAGGCATAATACACACTGGTCACCCTGGCCCATGAATAAAATTTATATTATCACCTACTAATTGAGGTAATCCAAATTTCATAATACTATGCGTATGACCACCGCAAATTTCCATTATATTTAGTGGCTTTTTGCTTCTTTGTTTAATTATCTT
>JAFVMP010000128.1 GCA_017506845.1 Campylobacter sp. | reverse complement strand
TGATGAGATTTATAAGAGTGGAGATTTTAAAAGTGCGGCGATTGCTTATGATATGGTTTGCTATGGTTTTCAGTATATTCCAGCATGTAAACAGCTAGCTGATATGTTTGCTCATGGCGATGGTATGCCAAAAGATATTGACACTGCTGTAACAATCTATCAAATCGCTTGTAATAATGGAGATAATAACTCTTGTGATTTAGCTAGAAATTTAAGAGTGCAAAATCAAAATAGATAATCTTTAGCCAAAGAGAAAATCTCTTTGGCTATTTAATTAAAATTTATAGTTATAGCCTAAATAAGCACCATAATCCATTCTATTTTTATAACCTTCTAAACCTGTAGATGTGTAGTCACTTTTTAGACCAAATTCAATCTCATTGCTATCATTTATCGCATAAATACCGCCAAGCTTCAATCCAAAAATACCACCTGTTTTAGTATCGCCTTCTTTTTCTGTTGAGCCGTCATTAGCTGTATCAATACTTTCTCCTTTTGTTATAGCTACACCAGCGTAAGCTCCAATTAAAGCTTTAAAACTATCATTAATCGATGGAGTGTATCCTGCTCCTAAGATGATGTTATGTGATTGGAATTTTATTTCATTATTGCTATAGTTTGAATCATTTACGCCAGATTTATCGCTAGACTCCATTTTATAGCTGTATCCAGTCCAAACTCTATAGATGTCAAAATCTTTACCAAATTTAAGGCTTAATTCGCCAATTACATCTGATGGATCATCGGTTCTCCAGCCATCTGATGCATCAATATTAGTTGATAAAATCGCTCCTTCAACACCCGCATAAGTATCATCTAAAAAATTAGCTTGAGCTACCGAGCTTAAAAGTGCAGTAGCAACCAAAGTTTTAAAACCAAATTTAGCTATGTTTGTCATAGTAATCCTTTTTACTAATTTACCTTATTATAATAAGTTGAATGAGGATTATACATTTAAGTATTATTAAAAACAACTTATTATGATAAGGTGTTTTATGCTTAGTGAGGAACAAATTTTAGAAGCTTATAAGAGAATAGGTAAAAATATAGCAAAAGCAAGAAAAGAGCGCAAAATTTCACAATTAGCTTTATCTTTAGAGATGGGATATAAATCTGTTAGTTTGGTTAGTTTTGCTGAAATTTGCCTAAATGGGGCACATTTTAATATTACTCATTTATTTCAAATATCTATAATTTTAAATGTGCCATTAATAGAGCTTTTAGATGGTGTTCAAGATATAATTGATATGAGTGTAGCAGAATAATTGTTTGATTAAATTTGCATAGCCTAAGACAATAGATAAATAAAAATTAAAAAAATAAATTGCTAGTAAAGATTTAGCCAAATTTATATTAAACTTGGCCAAGTTTAAAACTATTCATAAGCTCCAATAGAAAGTATTTTTTCCATTCTAGCACTTACTACTTCATCAATTGATAGACTCTCAAGCTCTTCTAGCTGAGTTCTGATATACTCACCAACGGCAGCTATAGCGCCATCTCTATCTCTATGCGCTCCCATAACTGGTTCATCAATAACATCATCGATTAAATTTAGCTCTTTTAGGTCATCAGCTGTGATTTTCATAGCTTTTGTAGCGGCTTCGCTTTTACTAGGGTCATTCCATAAAATTGCCGCACAACCTTCTGGAGAGATAACAGAAAATACAGAGTTTCTCATCATCGCTAGTCTATCAGCTACGCCAATAGCTAAAGCACCGCCACTTCCACCTTCGCCAATTACTATAGCAATAGTGCGAGTTTTAAGCTCACTAAGTTCAAATAGGTTTCTAGCAATTGCCTCGCTTTGACCGCGCTCTTCAGCGCCTACGCCTGGATATGCACCTGGAGTATCAATAAAAAATATAACTGGAATTTCAAATTTCTCAGCTAGTCTAGCCACACGAAGAGCTTTTCTATACCCTTCAGGATGAGGCATACCAAAGTTTCTCATAATTTTATATTTGGTTCCACGACCTTTTTGTTCTGCGATTACTATAACCTTTTTATTGCCTATGTATCCACTATAACAAACAATAGACGGATCATCTGCATAGGCTCTATCGCCATGAATTTCATAGCTATCAGTCAGTAACGCTCTTATGTAATCAAGCGCATAAGGGCGATCTGGGTGTCTAGCTAAATTTAGGCGTTGAAATTCATTTAAATTTTTATATGTTTTTGCTATCTCTTTTTCTAAATTTCTGCTTAGGATCTCAATAGCATGTTCATCGCCTTTAATCTTAGCATTGGCTATATCTTCATCAATTTGTTGAATGCCTTTTTCAAAATCAAGATAGCTAGCCATTATTTTAGCCTTTTAAATATTACTGAACCATTTGTACCGCCAAAGCCAAATGAGTTACTCATTACAGCATTTAGTTCACAATTTCTAGCACTATTTGGAGTATAGTCTAGATCGCATTCAGGCGCTCTATCTGTTTGATTAATTGTTGGCGGGATAATGCCTTGATCCATTGCCATAATAGCTATAACTGCCTCAATCGCACCAGCTGCACCAAGACAGTGACCTGTTTGACCTTTTGTAGAGCTAATTGCTGGAATATTGTCTTTAAATACTGCTTTTATAGCTGCAGTTTCATTGGCATCGTTTGCTGATGTTGATGTACCATGAGCGTTGATGTAGTCAATTTTGATATTACCAGCCATCGCTAAAGCTTTACTCATAGCTCTTTGTGGGCCATCTTGACTTGGGCTTGTGATATGATGAGCATCGCCACTCTCTCCAAATCCTGCTACTTCAGCATAGATTTTTACACCTCTAGCTATTGCGCTTTCATACTCTTCTAGAACTAGTGCGCCAGCACCTTCTCCCATTACAAAGCCATCTCTGTTTGCATCAAATGGTCTTGATGCAGCCGCTGGATCATCGTTTCTTGTAGATAGTGCTTTCATTGCGGCAAATCCGCCGATCCCAACAGGGCAAATTGCAGATTCAGCGCCGATTACTAGCATAGCCTTTGTCTCGCCTATCATAATGCTTTTGGCTGCTTCGCATATGGCATGAGTAGATGCAGCGCAGGCTGTTACGCTTGATAAGTTTGGACCTTTTAGATTGTGAGCTATGCTTACTAATCCACCTAGCATATTTACAAGTGCAGAAGGGATAAAAAATGGAGATATTTTTTTAGGGCCTTTTTCTAAGCATATATTGGAGTTTTTCTCTATATTAGGCAAGCCGCCGATACCAGCTGCTGAGCTAACACCAAATTCATTTGGGTCAAATTCCCCAAAATTTGCATCTATCATTGCGTCATTAGCAGCTTTTAAGCCTAAATGAATAAATCTATCTGCCTTTTTTATCTCTTTTGCTTCCATTACAGTAGCTGGATCAAAATCATCTATTTGAGCTGCTATTTGTACAGGAAAATCAGTAGCATCAAATAGAGTTATCTTTTTTACTCCTGTTTTGCCATCGCAAATATTTTTAAAAGATATATCTTTATCAAGACCTAGTGCATTTATCATGCCTAAACCAGTTACTACCACTCTTTTCAATGCTACTTCTCCTAAAATTTAAATTTCAACCATTATGGTTAATTATTTTTTTAAACCTTCAACATAATTTACAACATCAGCAATGCTAATTAATTTTTCAGCTTCGCTATCTGGAATTTCAACATCAAATTTTTCTTCTAAAGCCATAACAAGCTCAACAACATCTAGTGAATCAGCACCTAGATCTTCAATTATTTTTGACTCCATTTTTACTGCGTCAGCTGCAACACTTAGTTGTTCTACTACAACATCTCTAACTTCGTCAAATATTGCCATAATTTTCTCCTAAAATAAAAATGAGTGTAATATTACTATAATTTGGCTTAAAGTTTTCTACATATATAAGCCACCATTGATTTTAAGGGTATCGCCTGTGATGTAGCTTGCATAATCGCTTAGCAAGAACGCTATTGCTGTGGCTACCTCTTTAGCTTCTCCAAATCTTTTTAATGGAATATTTGCTGAGTAGTTTGCCTTAATTTCATCGCTTAAAGCATCAGTCATATCAGTGGCTATAAAACCTGGAGTTACACTATTAAAGCGTACATTTCTACTGGCACCTTCTTTGGCAAAGCTTTTACTCATCGCTATCATTCCGCCTTTGCTTGCTGAGTAGTTTGTTTGGCCTGCATTTCCCATTTCACCAACTATTGAAGCTACATTGACAACTGAACCAAAGCGTTTTTTACTCATCACTTTAAGCGCTTCTTTACAACCTATAAACGCACTTTTTAAATTTGCATCAATAACGCTATTAAAATCATCTACGCTCATTCTTAAAGATAGTTTATCATTTGTAATTCCAGCATTATTTACTAAATAGCTTAACTCTCCATCGCTTTGAATAATTAGATTTATAGCTGCTATAAAATCCTCTTCATTTGTCACATCAAATTTAACAACAGCAGCACTTCCGCCGTCTGCTTCTATTTGAGCTTTTAAATCATCTGCAAGCTTAGGATTTGATCTGTAATTTATCCAAACTTTAAGTCCAAAACTAGCCAAAACTTTACAAATTTCAGCACCGATTCCACGGCTTGCACCAGTAACTAAAACATTTTTTCCGCTAAATTTCATTTATCATCCTTTAAAATAGTGGTTTATCCATAACTTCTGGAATTTCTAAATCCATTAATTTTAGTATTGTTGGAGCTACATTGCTTAGCCCGCCGTATTCTATTGAGTTTACACCATCAGCTACTACATAGTTAAATACATCAAATGTTGTGTGATTAGTTAGTAGTTCGCCATCGCTACTTTGCATTGCTTCGCAGTTTCCGTGATCGCTAATTTGCATATATGAGTAGCCATACTCTTTAGCTTTTGCAATCACTTTACCTAAGCACTCATCAACTGCTTCAACTGCTTTTATAGCTGCGCCGTAGTTTCCAGTATGGCCAACCATATCGCCATTTGCATAATTTACTACTATAAATTCAACCCCATTTTCTATGCCTTTTATCACCGCATCAGTTACCTCATATGCGCTCATAGCTGGCTGTTCATCATATGTTTTAACTTTTGGACTTGGTATTAATACTCTTGTTTCATTTTCTACAAGATCCTCTTTGCCGCCATTAAAAAAGAATGTTACATGAGCATATTTTTCGGTTTCGGCAGTATGGAGTTGTCTTAATCCATTTTTTGCTATAACATCAGCTAATGTATCTTTAATATCATCATTTTTAAACATTATAGGAAAGCTAAATTTATCATCATAGCTTGTCATTGTAATTAGATTTTTGCAGTAAGTTTGACGATTAAACTCAGTAAAATCATCACTAGCCAAAGCAGCACAAATTTGCCTTGCTCTATCATTTCTAAAGTTGATAAAGATTATTCCATCATCTTTTTTAATTCCACCAAAATCTATAAAACTAGCTGGTTCTATAAACTCATCAAATATCTCTTTTTGATATGAATTTTCCATATATTGGACTGGAGTTATTGTTTGTAAATTTTCATTTTGAGCTATTATTTTATAAGCAGTTTCTACTCTATCCCATCTTTTATCTCTATCCATTGCATAAAATCTACCGCTGATTGAGGCAACTGTGAATTTATCTTGAAGAGATTTTATGAAATTTATTCCAGTTTTTGGATTGACATCACGGCCATCAGTGATAGGGTGAGCATAAACCTCTTTTTTATTTGCGATACAAATTTGGCATATAGCATCAAAATGATTTATATGTGAATGTACGCCACCATCACTATAAAGGCCAATAACATGGACTCTATTTACTTTATTTAGTAGCTCTTTTAATTCTGGATTATCTTTTAATTTGTCTGATTCTATTGTTTTGTCAATCTTAACTAAATTTTGATATAGGATTCTTCCACTGCCAATAGTCATATGGCCAACTTCGCTATTGCCCATCTGCCCATCAGGCAAGCCCACAGCTAGACCGCTAGTTTTTAATAAATTTTTAGCAGCATTTGCTTCTAACCACTCATATGTTGGCTTTTTAGCAGCATTAAATGCATTAAATTCGCTGCTTGGATTATATCCAATTCCATCAGTGATTACTAATATAGCTTTTTTGCTCATTTGGTTATGTCCTTATTTAAGCATATTTTAGGCGCAATTTTAACATTGATTTATAAATAATTATAATTTTTTGAAAGTTTTTCAATAAATTTACCCAATTATTATCAAAAATTTATATAATCTTATTCTAAATTTATCTTAGGATTTTTGGTGTTTTATTATATTTATGAAATTTTTGAATTTAATTTTTTTAGTTATATTAGCGTTCGTGCTGGGATTAGCTTTTTTTTAGCTTTTGTTTTAACTCTGTTTTTTATGCCTAAATTTATAGCTTGGGCAAGAGTTAAAAATGCCAATCAGCCTATATATGAGCTAGCTCCGCAATCTCATCAGCAAAAAGGCAAAACTCCGACAATGGGCGGTGTTATTTTTGTTATTTGTGCTGTAGTGGCTACACTTTTTAGTGCAAATTTAAGCAATGCTTTTGTGCTTATTGGGCTTTTTGTTTTGAGTGGATTTTGTCTGCTTGGTTTTTATGATGATTATAGCAAGATAGTTGGTCGCCAAAATCACGCTGGTTTGCACGCTAGGGTTAAATTTGCTTTTCAGATCGGGCTTGGCGTGATAGCTGCTGTGCTTTTATATTTTTTTAGCGGACTTGATTCTTTATTTTATTTTCCATTTTATAAGCATGCGATTTTAGATATATCTATTTTTGCAATATTATTTTGGGTTTTGGTACTTACTTCAGCATCTAATGCAGTAAATTTAACAGATGGATTAGATGGACTTGCTAGTGTGCCTTCGATTTTTGGATTAGTTAGTCTTGGGATATTTGCTTATTTGATGGGAAATGCAGTTTATAGCTCTTATTTATTGTTACCTAAGGTGGTAAATTTAGGCGAAGTTGTGATCTTAGTTACTGCTGTTATTGGGGCGCTTTTTGGGTTTTTGTGGTTTAATTGCTATCCGGCTGAAGTTTTTATGGGTGATAGTGGGAGTCTTAGCGTGGGTGCTTTTATAGGATATATGGGAATTGTAACAAAAAATGAGTTACTACTCATTATAATCGGGTTTGTATTTGTGGTTGAGACGCTCTCTGTAATTTTGCAAGTTGGTAGCTTTAAGATTAGAAAAAAAAGAGTATTTTTAATGGCGCCTTTACATCATCATTTTGAGATGAAAGGCTGGAGTGAAAATAAGATTATTGTAAGATTTTGGATGATAGCTTTGGTGGCAAATTTAATTGCTTTAATAGCTTTAAAATTAAGGTAAAAATATGGTAAAATCTCTATTTGGATATGCTAAAACCACAGAATCTATAGCTAAAAGTGGTGGCTGGAATATTTATGATGATAAATTTAAAATAGCAGGTAGTGATGAGTATGGAAATGCTCTATTGCCCGTGGATAAATTTGATCCAAATATTAGTGAATTAGAGATCCCAAGTCCAGGATTTCCGCCATCTCACCAACTAATAAAAAATGCTAAAAATTTAATTAGCGAGTATGATTATTTTAGAAATTATACTCCAAAAAGCATTTGGATTAGTGGAACCAATGGTAAAACTACAACAACTAAAATGACTGAGCATTTATTAAAAGATCGTGGTGCTATAATGGGTGGTAATGTAGGTATTCCACTTGGTGAATTAGTAGGTAAAGGGGCTAAAATTTGGATTTTAGAGACTAGCTCTTTTACTATGCATTATACGAAATTTGCAACACCTGATATATATGCGTTACTACCTATTAGCGATGATCATATAAGCTGGCATGGAAGTGCTAAAGAGTATATAAATGCTAAGTTAAAGCCATTATCAATGATGAAAGAAGGCAGTGTAGCAATTATTCCTAAAGAGTATGAAAAATCAGTAAAATCATATGCTAAGATAATATCTTATGATGATGAGATTGATCTGGCTAATAAATTTAGTATAGATATTGGTAGGATTGATTTTAGGGTTCCATTTTTGATGGATGCGATTATGGCGCTTTGTATTGAGAGTATAATATTTAGTCGTTGTAGCATTGATCTGCTTAATAAATTTATCATTGAGCCTCACAAGCTTGAAGAGTTAAAGGACGCCAAAGGTAGATTATGGGTCAATGATACTAAAGCTACAAATATAGACGCAAGCCTTCAAGCCTTAGCCAGATATGAGGGGTCTAAGATTCATATTATATTAGGTGGCGATGATAAGGGCGTGAGTATAGAAAAAGTAGTCGCTACAGCTGCTAAGCAAGGCGCTACAATCTATGCTATTGGCTCAAATTGTGATGATATAGAAAAGATGAGCAATAAATTTGGTGCTAAAGTATTTAATGCTAAAGAGCTTTATAATGCTGTAAATTTGATAGATAAAGAGATGAATATAGACGATGTTGCTTTGCTTAGTCCAGCGTGTGCTAGTTTAGATCAGTTTAGTTCATATGCACATCGTGGAGATAAATTTAAAGAATTTATAGCAAAAATTATATAAATTATTAAATTTGAGTAGAATTTTATCTATATTTAAGTTTTAAAGAGGTATAATTACAACTCATTTTTAAGGTGGTTGGATAGCTCAGTCGGTAGAGCAGCAGACTGAAAATCTGCGTGTCGGCAGTTCGATTCTGCCTCTAACCACCATCTATTCTTTTCATTCATTTTATTTCAATTTAAATTTTTCAATTTTTTCCCTTATTTTCAAACTTTGGGAGCATTGTTCTTTTGCATTTGATTACTTTTAATTCATTTTGATTGATTTTATTGCAAATCTATTAAGGAATTAATTAGGGAACTTTTAATCGTTAAGGAAAAATTGCTCAAAAAATATGAACCTAATAAGGAAAAAAATGAGTAATATTGCAAAAAAATATCTACAAGATAGAGATATCAAAAATCTTGTAGCAAGATCTACGCAGTATAAAAAAGTTGTTGGCAATCCAAAAGAGCTATACATATTAGTCAGCCCTAAAGGAAATAAAACTTTTTCGCTTAGATATAAAGATGAAATTTCTAAAAAAGATAAGTTTTATAAAATTGGAGAGTGGCGTGAGAGTATTTTTACCACTCAAATGGCTAGAGCTAAAGCCATTCAAATATTAAGGGATCTAAATAACGGCGATACTACTTTTGAAACTCTTAAAGATACTCAAGATAGAAAATATACATATGAAAATCTTTTTTATAGCATAATAGAACATAAGCGTAAAAATGGTAAAAAAGAGAGCTATCTTAAAAAAGTAGTCATTAGACATCAAAAATATTTTTTACCATCCTTTGGAAAAATGGATGTAAAAGAGATAAAATATAGCCAAATAAAAGAGATATTAAGTGCTATTTTCAATCCATATGATCCGACTAAAAACAGACTTGAGACCATTCATCGTTTAATCGACAATATCAACGAAGTTTTTACAATAGCAGAAAGAGATAAGTATATCGATAAAAATTTTGTATCTGCTTTGCATAGCGAATTTCCTACATCTCGCAATTATAAACATAAGCACGGAATTGATAGTAGATTACCAGCAATAATCGATGATAAGTTATTAGCTCAATTTTTGCACGATTTAAAATGTGATGGCAGAATGGATTTACAAACCAAAAGAGCTATCTATCTACAAATTCTTTGCGTAAATCGACCTATTAATACGGCTAGTATCAGATGGGAATATGTAAATTTAAATGAAAAAACTTGGACTATACCAGCTCAAGAGATGAAAATGGGCTATCTCCATCAAATCGCTCTAAATTCTTACGCAATCGACATTTTAAACGAGCAAAAGAACTTTTGTATTATGGATAATGGTTTTGTATTTCCTGCATTCAATAAAGAGGGTCATATACACAAAGATAGCCTTAATAAAGCAATTATAAAGCTCAATGGTGGCAAGTATAAGGGCTTGGCTACATCTCACGGATTTAGGGCTACTTTTAGAACCATATGTTCAAGAAATAAAGCAGATCTTTTAAAAATAGGTATAAGTGATGAAGTTATAGAGACAGCACTAGCACACAAAGAGAGTGATATGATTAAATTCGCATATGAAAGAAGCAAAAGCACAAAAGAACAACTAGAAAACCTAATGCAGTGGTATGGGGATTATTTAAATAGATTAGAACCGTTTTAATAAAAGGAGATAGTATGAAAACTTTAGATAAAGAAAAAGTAACACCAAAATTTGAAAAATTCAACATTGAAAACTCAAATTTGGTGCTACAACCGAAAGATATTGCGGATTATATCCCAAAATGGCTTATAAATGGCTTTGCTGAGAAGCATAAATTGATTAGTCTTTATGCTATGCCAGGTCAAGGCAAGAGCATAACAACCTTATATTTGGCTTGCTATATATTAGAAAACAAACTGATTAATAAGATAATTTATATTGATATGGATAACGGCTTAGGAACGCTTAAGAGCCGTGGATTAGAAAGACTGCTTATTAAATATGGTGAAAGCTTAAAATATATTAGTACATCTAAGAAGGCTACACAAGATTTTATTTATAGTGAAGTTATACGCAAATTATCAGAGAATGCTAGTGATAGCAATAACGATACACTTATTATATTTGATAGTATACGAAATTTTATCAAAGGCTCAATGAGTGTTGATAATGATGTTATGCCTACACTTAATGCAATGCAAAAGATGAGAAATTATTATGCTGGTGTTTGGTTTTTAAATCATCAAAGTAAGCAAGATTTTACTGGGGAAAATAATAAAGCCTATAAAGGTGCAACGGCGTTTTTTGATAGTTGTGATGAAGCTTATTTTGTTAAAAAGATAAGTAGAACAGATAATCGTTTGATTACTACGCTAGAGCCAATGAAACAAAGAGATGATACGCAACCCCAAGCGATTATTATAGATACAGATAATTTAAGTATTAAATTTGAAGACTTTATTTTACACTCATTAAATGAAAAACAGAGCCAAGCTTTAGAGTATATTAAAGAAGTTATTCTAGATCATCCAAATGGAATAACGCAAACAGATCTACTCAAAAGAGTAAAAAGATTAGCCGCAACAGATGAAACTGAAATATGTGGAGCAAATTCAATGTTGAAATTGCTAAATCATTTTGCAGGAAAATTATACCGAATTTCTACTGGAAATATTAGAAATAGTTGTATTTATTATCCATTGACTTAAGTTAAGCGAACTTGTGAGCTTATCTTAAGTAGCTACGCAGTACAAATTACTACTTTAAAAGTTATGAGCTTGCGATATAATCTTTTAAGGTGGTTAATTTGCAAATTAACCACCTATTCGCAAAAGCTCAAGGTAGTAATTTGCTTTTTTGCTTGACTTTAGCTTAGCAAGTT
>JAFVMP010000127.1 GCA_017506845.1 Campylobacter sp. | reverse complement strand
GCAAATTTTTTCTGTTCTTCTATTAGATATTTTAAATATTTTTTTATATCGTTGTTTTCTCCACTTTTTTCTATATTATCTATCCATTCTTTTGTAGCAAATGTAGTCATAGTATTAAATCCATTTTGTCGCAATATATAATCTACTTCCCTAAGCATGCTAATCTTATTACCCAATATCGTTATATCATTGATATTACCTTTGTTAGTATTACCTTTATCTAAAATTTTTCTGACTTGATGAAATATATCTATTACCTTATAGCCATTTATATCATTATCTTGAAAATATACATCACTATCTACTGCTAATCCATTTTGCAAGGCTACATAATCACTACTTAAAATATATTTATCCTTTAAAAATTTCTTTTGATAAAATCGTGCCAATTGTAAAATACTACTATTTGTTCTATATATTTTATTTAATTCATTCCACCTACCAACTATATTTACACTAGGTAATTTATTATAAAGAAGCCTATTATATATATTTTGTTTTTCATCAGCAAATACTGCATAACACCCATCTTGTGCTAAAAATTTATCTTTAATTACTCTAAACCAATATTCTTCAAAATCCTGCCCTTCATCTATGATAATAGTATCAAATTTATGCAATTTATTATTTCTTAAATATATCATATCTAAAACGCTATCAAAATTATCTAATCCATGTGATTCAATATTAAGACTTTTAGCGACTTTAATAATAAAACTATGAAAATTAATGATAAAAAATTCATCTTTTGGTCTACTTTTCAACTGTCTAGATATCATATCTCTTATTCGATTTACAAGAGTAATGTTAAAACATAATATTAAAACCCTTGAGCGTGTTGCTAAGTATGAATTTATAGCTAAATTTGCTAATACCAAAGTTTTACCACTACCAGCTTCTCCTTTAATTTTTCTCATATAATTACTTGTGTAATTACTCAAAACTTTTTGTTTTTGATTCATATTTATTCTTTCAATTTGTGACCTTTGTTCTATAAGATCAGCAGATGGTAAAAGCAAACTCTCAACCTCATCAAAAATATCTCCAAAACTTATTTTTCTATTATATGAAAAACTTTTTTTAATTTTTTTAATTAATTCTCTTATATTATTATTTCCATATATTTCTACTCTTTTATAATTATGTACTTGTTTAATATCTTTAAATTTATTATCAATATATTTTTGATCGTGATTGTGAAAATATACAGCCGTATTTATTAAAACATGCGGATTTAAGATTTTATTTAGTTTATATTTTAAATATGAAATTAAAAATCTACATGAATAAATATGCATTATATTTTTTCTATACATACTAACTTGATCCATTGGACTATAAATTTGATTATCTTTATAATACATATAGCCATCTTTATATTCGTAATTATTCAAATTCCAATCTTTTACCTCTATTATGTAAATTCCGTAATTTTTCTTAAAAACCACAATATCAGGAAAATCTCCATTCAATAAAGGCTGAAAATATATAATATAGCTATCATCAAGACCATTTTTTAACTGATTTAATAGATATAATTCACCTTCTTCAGGCTTTACTCTACCATTTATTATTTCTTGCAAGCTAGGGATTATTTTTGCCACTTTATACCCTTAATCACGTATTATATTATTTAGATACTTTTAGCTTAGATATACTACGATACTAATATATTTAATTCGTCATGTCCTTGTTTGTAAAATTATACAATATTTTATAAAGAGATTTTATTGTAATTTTCCAAATTTACCTTATCAACTATGATAATAATTCTTAAGATTATGAAATCAAAAAAATATTTAATAATTTATATCAAATTTATTTCCTAATTTATGCTATTTTTATAATCTTAGTTTAAAGTAGAATTGAGTATAATTATCAAAAAGATTTGGAGAATTATATGGAATTTTTAAAAGAATATATAGATTATATTATATTTGCTACCTTAGGAGTTATGGCGTTTATAGCCTGCTGGTGCGTAATAGAAAGAGTGTTGTTCTTACGCAAAGTAGATATAAACAGCTACACTAGTCAAACCGAGCTTGATAATGCTCTAAGCTATAATCTTACAACACTATATATAATCTACTCAAACGCTCCATATGTAGGGCTTTTAGGAACTGTTATTGGTATTATGATTAGCTTTTATGATATGAGTATTTCAGCTACTATAGATGTAAAAAGCGTAGTTCTTGGTCTATCTTTAGCACTAAAAGCAACAGCTCTTGGGCTACTTGTAGCAATACCAAGTCTAATAGCTTATAACTATCTATTTCGTGCTGTAAATCTCATATCAAGCAGATATGAAAATAGGATATAATCTTGATAAAACTACCTAAAAACGAAGGATTAAATATAATCCCATTTATAGATATTATGCTAGTGGTGCTTGCAATGGTATTGAGTATCTCTACATTTATTGCTAGCGGGCAGATTAAGGTTGATTTACCAAGTGCTAGCTCAGCTCAACCACTTGAGTCTAAAGAGAAGCTCACCATAATAATCGATCAAGATGATAACTTCTATTTAAATGATACTATCATAGCAATTGATGAGTTAAATGCTAAAATTGCAACCACACCAAAAGAGACTGTAGTAGAGCTAAAAAGCGATAAAGGTGCTAAATTTGATAGCTTTGTTAAAATCATAGATATATTAAAAACAAATAATCATGAAAACTTCTCAATCATAACGGAGAAAAGATAATGACACGAGTTTTAGAATCAAGCAAAATACAGTCATTTTGCTTAACAAGTATGTTATTTATCCCTTTTATTTGGTTTGGATTAAATATTTTAAAGCCTATTGTTCCATCTATTAACACTCAAAGCATTAGCCTAAATCAAATAATCCAAATTCCAGCACCAAAGCCAGTCGAACCAGCACCAAAGCCAATTGAAAAAATAGAACCAATCCAAAAGCCAAAAGAGATTATAAAGCCTAAACCAACACCAAAACCAATCCCAGCAAAGCCAG
>JAFVMP010000126.1 GCA_017506845.1 Campylobacter sp. | reverse complement strand
GGAGAGGTATTTAGCTCTACATTTGATCTGCCTGCTTCAAACCATGTAAGAGTAGCTGAACTTGTCATAGAAAAGGCTAAAAGATTAGTAGAAATGGGTAAAGATGTTGTTATCTTACTTGATAGTATTACTCGTCTTGCAAGGGCTTATAATACAGTAACTCCAAGTAGCGGTAAGGTATTAAGTGGTGGTGTAGATGCAAATGCCTTACATAAGCCAAAGAGATTTTTTGGTGCAGCTAGAAATATAGAAAATGGTGGAAGTTTAACCATAGTAGCTACTGCTCTTATAGATACTGGTTCGCGTATGGATGATGTGATATTTGAAGAGTTTAAAGGTACTGGTAATAGTGAGATTATCCTAGATCGCACTATCTCAGATCGTAGAATTTATCCAGCTGTTAATATCTTAAAATCAGGCACAAGAAAAGATGAGCTTTTACAAGGCAAAGATGATCTGGGTAAAATTTGGGCGATACGCAATATTATAGCTACAATGGATGATATTGAGGCTCTTAAATTCCTATACTCAAAAATGTTAAAAACAAAAAACAATAAAGAGCTTCTAAGTATAATGAACGAGGGTTAAAAGTGAAAGCCTTAGCGCTAAAATACCGTCCAAAAAGCTTTGATGAGCTAATCGGTCAAGAGGTTGTAGCCAATACTCTTACACACGCACTAGATTCTAATAGATTAGGCCACGCCTATCTATTTTCTGGTCTTAGAGGTAGTGGCAAGACTAGTAGTGCTAGAATATTTGCTAAAGCTCTTTTATGTAGCAAAGGCATTAGTGCGCATCCGTGTGAAATCTGTCCTAACTGCGTAATGGCTAATGAAAATCGCCATATGGATATTATCGAAATGGACGCAGCAAGCCATAGAAAAATTGATGATATTAGAGAGTTAATTGAGCAGACTAAATATTCTCCAAGTAGTGCTAGATTTAAAGTATTTATAATTGATGAAGTTCATATGCTTACTAAAGAGGCCTTTAATGCACTTTTAAAGACGCTTGAAGAGCCGCCTGAATATGTTAAATTTATCTTAGCTACAACTGATCCACTTAAGCTTCCAGCTACTGTTTTATCTCGTACTCAGCATTTTAGATTTCACTCTATTGCCAAAGCTAGCGTGGTTAAACATCTTGAGTTTATATTAAATAAAGAGGGGATTGAATTTGAAGAGCGAGCCTTAGAAGTGCTAGCTAGAAGCGGTGGAGGAAGCCTTAGAGATACGCTTACTTTACTTGATCAAGCTATAATTTATTCACACCAAAAGCTTACTCATAAAGTTATTGTAGATATGCTAGGGCTTCTTGATCCAGCTAAGGTAGATGAGATATTTGCAGTAATAAATTCAAGGGATAAAAATAATCTTTTACAGCTTTTAAATGAGCTTCAAAATTATGATTCTAGCTCAATAATTGATGAATTAATCGAGCATTTAAAGTATAAATTTATACACCAAAATGGCGACTTTTCACTTTTGATTTTTGAGAGATTTTTTAGGATATTAAGCGAAGCTAAAGCTATGCTAAATAACTCAGCCGATCCAGAATTTGTTTTATTTATCACATTATTTATGATGCTTGAAGCATTTAATCTAACTGATATAAACGAAGCTATCTCATCACTAAAATCTCAATCACCCAATTCAAATTTATCGCTAAATTCAGTGTCAAATTTAACCTCGCAGCCAACAGAGCAAAACCATTCTAATTTAACATCAGTTAAGCCAAAATCAAAAAATGACTATCAACTATTTGTTGATGCCATTTATGATAAAAGCTATGAACTAGGTGTAATTTTTGATGAGTGTGTGAGTTTTAAAGAATTTAAAGATAACACTTTAAATCTTGAATTTGCTATGAGTGATGATCAGCTAATTTTGGCTAGAAAATTTTATAATGATGTAATTTTACCATCTGTTCGTAGTATTTATGGAGAAAATAGCAAGCTAAATGTACAAAAAAGTGAACCAAAAAAGCAAAGCCCGCTTAGCCGTGCTCCAATGCCACCAATAATAGGGCAGCCTACGCTAAATAAGCAAAATCCAAATTCAAAACCAACCGATGAGCCAAAAGGATTAGAGGCACTAAAATCATCAATGAGCCAAGATGATATAAATTTAAAAGAGTTAAAACGGCTATTTGGCGAGCCGCAGATTTTATCAAATAGTTAGGAAAAATATGAAAAATATTAGAAATTTTAGCATTATCGCACATATCGACCATGGTAAAAGTACTCTAGCTGATCGCATTATCACCGAATGTGGAGCTGTAGATGAAAGAGCTATGAGTGCGCAAGTTATGGATACAATGGATATAGAAAAAGAGCGTGGGATTACCATAAAGGCTCAATCTGTTAGACTTGGCTACACACTTGATGGCGAGCATTATATTTTAAATTTAATTGATACTCCAGGGCATGTAGATTTTAGTTATGAAGTTAGTAGAAGTTTAGCAAGTTGCGAAGGCGCTTTGCTAGTTGTAGATGCATCTCAAGGCGTAGAGGCTCAGACTATAGCAAATGTATATATCGCACTTGATAATAATTTAGAAATTATCCCAGTAGTTAATAAAATTGACCTACCAGCAGCCGATCCTGATAGGGTAAAAGATGAGATAGAGCATGTTATCGGTCTTGATTGTAGCGAGGCTTTAGAAGTAAGCGCAAAAAGTGGAGTTGGTATAAAGGAGTTAATAGAGACTATAATTCGCAAAATACCACCACCAAAGGCAAAT
>JAFVMP010000125.1 GCA_017506845.1 Campylobacter sp. | reverse complement strand
CTAGCAATCATAGCGTTAATCGCAACGCCAATAGAACTATCAATAATAAATCATAGTAAAGAATCAGCACTAATAAGATCAGCAGAATTTTATGAAAATGCAATGAAAAAGGATCGTGCAGTTTATGATAGGGTTAAAGAGCTTGGCTTAGAAAATGAGTATATAGCCTTAAGCGATGATAGTGGAATTAGCGTAGATGCTCTAGGTGGAAGACCTGGCATTTACTCAGCTAGATATAGCGGAGAGAGTGCAACAGATGCAAGCAATAGGGCAAAATTAATCACAGAACTAAACAAGCTAGGGCTAAGTCAATCAAACGCATTTTATACAGCATGTATTGGTATTTGCTCAAAATATGGTGAGTATGGCGTTCATGGATTTATGCATGGTAAGGTGATAGATAAAGAGCTTGGTGATAATGGATTTGGGTATGATTTTATGTTTATCCCAAGTGGATTTGATAAGACTGTAGGGCAGCTAGATGAGAGTATAAAGCTGCAAATCTCACACCGCTCCAAAGGGCTAAGACTAGCTAAACCTGTGCTAAGGGTGATAAGTAGGTATTATAGTTAAATTTGGCTGATAAAAAGGAGAAAAAATGAGCGGTCAAGTTTTGATTTTGACTTTTACACTTTTATTGTCGGCTTATGTTGCTTATAAATTGCTAACAACAAAAGAGACAGACAAGCAAAACTAAATTCCAAGCCCACAGCGCTGGGCTTATATATTTATTATTAAAGCAGCTAGCGAGGCGATAAGCTGGGTATTATTAAATTAGCTCTTTATTTATTCTTAAATAAATATATGATATGACTATTAATTATATTGTAAAATTACATTTTAATATCAAATACATTACAATAAGGCTATACATTTAAATAAAGGAACAAACCATGCGGAGTGTAGGTATATTTTTTTTTGGTTGTTTTGTTAGCTATAAATATAAAAGCAAATGACTTATTGAATATTGCCACAAATGAGGTATTTAATAATAATAGTTTTGGCGTTAAAATATTAAATGATCAAGAAATGCATGATATTAAAGGTGGTTATCAATTGTATACTATTGATGACTCTTCCAATGGTTTAATGATGGCTATTGCAATTCCTAATGATGTGACAGAATTAAGTTCAATTAGAGCAAGTAATGGAAATTTAATTTCTTTTTTGCCCGATACAAATACAGTTGGAATATGCGGTTTAGGTATTACCGAATGTTATCAAAATAAGGCCACTAAAACACATTGGGAAAGTAATATAGCAAGATTTTATCAATACACTAGCGCACTTGGACCATATACTTTAGCACAAGGTTATTATCTTTCATTTATAGTTATAAGAAATATTGGTGTTAATGAACAAGGGCAAAGGTATTCATATTTTACATATAGACCTACAGCTATAAATTTATATAACGGTAGTATCGGATATCCAAATACAAGTTTAGATAATCCAATTATTAAAGAGATTAAGCTAAATGTAGAAAATAATTTTATTAGTAAACTTGGTGGATTATGGATAAGATGATGAATTTTGTTAATTGGCATAATAGTTTATATGATAAGATTGGGCATTTAACGAATATAGAGAGTAAGGATAAAGGCGTAAAGCCTTATATTGTAAGTTCAGAAAATGTAAAACTAGATCTTGAATTAAACTGCGATGAAGCATCTAAGAATAAAATTATCAAAGCTTTTGGATATAAGCAAAATAGTGATGGCACATATGGATATGAACAAAAATTTAATATTGTTAAAGGCGATTTATCGTTACTGGATTATCAAGAACAAGTAAAAATCACTGGGTTAAATGAATATAGACCATTAAGCGGATTTACTAGATATAGTGCTGATAAGGTAAGTATTTGGGGCAAGATAATGGGTCTTGATCCGAACTTTAGCAAAGAAGAGATTGAGAATTTAGTAAATTTTATAAATGAAAGCGGTGGTATAATAATCGAAGAGATAAAAAATCATTGCTGTGGCTTTAATGGTGATATATCCAAAACTTCACCTTTAAGTGTAGAAGAGTTGGCAATGCAAAATGCTAAGTCTATAATAAGTCCTTGGCAGTTTTATGAACTTGAAGGAGGGTTGCCATATGCTATATCTTTGCTAGATTCAGATCTTACCATAGAGGATTTTAAAGCTCAGTGGGCAAAATATATCACAAAAATCCGTTATGGATTAGATATAAGCGATGAAGATGCTAAAAATGCTATTAATATACTTAAAGAGTTAAACAGCCCAAATATAAGTCAAGATAAATCAAGCATAGAAGCTAATAGAGAAAATGAAAAAGGAGAATTTAAATCAATTCAAAGTTTTTCGCTAAACAATCAGACCTATAAAGATGAAGCAACTCTAAGATTGCAAAAAATATATGAAATGGTTAAAAGCGAATTTGATAATGGCAAAACGGAGCTTGAAATATTAAAGCAGTTAGCAAAATTAAATTTAAAGGTATAGCTAGATGAGAAGAGTATTGTTTGTGTTATTGCCTTGTTTGACTTTAGCATCTGATCCAATAACAATTGATAGTTTATTTAAAAGATAAATTGGTCTTAGAAGCATAACTACTTTTTCATTACTTAGTTCTGGCAATCCAAATGTATATACGGATTATCCATCTATAACCATACAGGGCGATCCTGTTGTATGGGATGACACAAAACAAGCTAGTTTAAATCAGATATTTATGTATGCCATAGATGATAAATTGGATATTTTAACTTCATTTGCTGGAAGTTATATAAAAAATGAGTATATCAATTATTTCACATTCGATCCAAAGAGCGAATCTAGGGCGCAATTTGATTCTTCTTAGATTGGATTTAGTTATAGAACAGACAAAATAAATAATTTAATACCTATAATTACTTTTCAATCTGCAGTTATTCAAAATGAAAGAGCTAATAGAGATAATAAGTATTTTTATTTTAAATCATTTGCGTTAAAAGGGACATTAAAAGGTTATAGCGATCCAGTTGTTTATTCTATTTATGCTGGTTTAATATATAATGTATCAAGAAATTTTGATTTTGCTAAAATTGATTATGGGAATACTGTATTATTCGGCGGAGATCTAAATATAGTGCTTAGTCCTAAAATTACATTAGATATGGGAATAGAGCAAAGATTTCAGTCAGCCAATAAAATAAATAATAAAAAAACTACAAATATACGATCAATTCCAACATATAGTGTAGGCTCTACATATAGTATAGATAGCGATACTGCATTGTCTATAAGTGCTAGTTTGGGCGGTTCAAGTGCTGCACCGGATAATATATTTAGTTTTAATATATGGCAAAAATTTTGATATTATTATTGCTAGTTCAGCAATTAAACTCTCAATTTATTGTCTCATCATATTATGAGATAAGAAATAAAAATGTCGTAAGACAAAATTATGAAGAGTCTTGTGGTGCAGCCAGTATCGCTACTATTTTAAATTTGATTGATGTAAAAAGATATAGTGAAAATGATATTTTGCAAAAATTAAAACAAAATAATAATAATATTGGTACAAATTTGATAAGTTTTATGCAAATGAAGCAAGCATTAAAATTACTTGGTTTTCACTCTGTTGGTTATCAGATTAATCAAAGTATATTTAATTATTTTAAAATACCAGTAATAGTAAAAATAGAAAATGATCCAAGATATCCACATTTTGTTGTTGTTATGAATTATAGTGGAGATTATGTAAAGATATTTGATCCTAATTTTGGTGAATATATAAGCTCAAAAGAACAATTTTATAAGTTATGGGATAAAAACAATAATGGTGGCTATGTGTTAATTATAAAACCTAAACTTTTATTCATTGATCAAATAAATATAGAGCTAAATGGAAAATTAATTGATAATTAAAGTTAAAGATATAACCTTAATATATCAAATGATAAATAGGTATTATGAGTGAATTTGGTTTGTGGTTGCTATAAATTTATACCGCTAGAATATTTGAACTGATTGAATAGATTTGAGCTAGGTGAGTCAAATGCGTTTTATACGGCGTGTATTGGTATTTGCTCAAAATATGGCGAGTATGGCGTACATGGATTTATGCATGGTAAGGTGATAGATAAAGAGCTTGGTGATAATGGATTTGGGTATGCTCTGGAGCGCAGGAGCTATTATCTTGCTCTCATCCACAACTGCAATCTGCTTCTGTTCTCCCTTGGAATATAATGATATAAGTACAGGCGCGAACATCATGCCCAGCATCAGT
>JAFVMP010000124.1 GCA_017506845.1 Campylobacter sp. | reverse complement strand
CTGAATTTATCGGCCCAGTACTAGCACCAGCAATTGTTCCACCAGTAGCTAAGATTGCTATCTTTTTCACTGCGTATCTATCTCATCGTAGCTTTGAGTATATGGCAAGGTTTTTGAAGTTTTTGCCCCAAGCTTTTTGAGCATTTCAAATTTGCTTATTAAATTTCCACGCCCTTGATAAAGCGTAATTTTACCATCTTCAATAACCTTACTCATAGCAATTATTTGATTTTCTAATCTCTCATAATTTTTAATAAATACATCAAATTTATCATATATTTTTCCAGCTTCGGCAAAGATTTTCATTGCATTTTCATCGCTTTTTAAATTTCGCCAACATATATAGACAGTTTTTAGCGCCATAAGAAGTGTAAGTGGAGTAGTTATAAATACACCTTTTTCATAGGCATATTCATATAAGCTACTATCAGCACCAAGTCCTACAAACAGCATATTATCATTAGGAATAAACATAAATACATACTCATAATTTTTACTATCTAAAAGTGTGTAATTTTTAGAACTTAAATTATCAATATGATTTTTTATATCCTTTGCTAATGCTTTAGCATAAGCCTCCTTGGTGCTATCATCTGTAGCATTATGGTATTCATTATAATTAACCAATGAGCATTTAGCGTCTATTATCGCATGCTTGCTTTCATCAAATTTAACTACCACATCTAGATATTTTTGATTTCCATTTTCATCTTTGCAAGCTACTTGCCTATCATAGTTTTGACCCAAAATCAACCCACTACTTTGCAATACACTATCAAGCTGAATTTCTCCCCAGTTACCAAGTAGTTTTTTATTACTCTTTAATGCATCGGCTAAATTTTGCGCTTGTGTCATCACCCCTTTTGTTTCACTTTTTAAATTTTCAAAATTTACTTTGAAGGCGCTATTTATCTCTATATTTGACTTTTGATATTTGCTTATCTCATCTTTTAAAGGAGTGATTAAACTCTCTAAAATCTTAGCTGAACTCTCAGTCATCTCTTTGCTACTTAAATTTAGCAAATTCTCGCTCATCTGTTTAGTTTTTAGATCAAAATACTCCCTAGTTTTACTATCTAACTCATCTTGACGAGCCTTTAGTTGAGCATTTGTCTCATTTGCATTTTCTAATTTTGTTGTTAATTCTGTAATCTTTTGTATATTTTGTATATTTTTCTCTTGAAGCTCTTTATTTTCATCTTTTGCGCTATTTAGCTCTTGTTCTTTTATATTTAAATTTGCATTTAAATCACTAAATCTTTGACCTAAAGCACTTAATTGACCGCTCTTTTTAAATAGCATAAATCCTAACCAAAAGCTTGCGCTAGCAATTACTGCAATCACTCCACTTAAAATCTCAACCATCGCATCCTCCATATAAGAAAAAGCATAAGCCTTTTCTTATTAAATTTAGATTTTTTTAAGGAATTCGCATTTTAGAACTACTGTTCCAACGCCATTTATTTTGCACTCTACTTCGCTATCTTTACTAGTTAACTTGATATTTTTAATTGTTGTACCACGTTTAATAGTACTGCTTGCGCCTTTGACTTTTAAATCTTTAATAACTGTAACGCTATCGCCTGCGTTTAACTCTGTACCATTTGAATCTTTTGCCATATTCTCTCCCTTAGTTGAATTAAGAACAAATTATAGCTAGTTAATGCTTAAATTCACAACCTAAAAATGATGAATTTGGATATAAAATTTATCTTAAATTTAATAAATTTAGTAAATTTATGATACAATCTAGCCATTTTTTTAAATAGGATAGAATCTATGGATATTAGAAAAGAGTATTTAGAATTTTTTAAAAGTAAAGGACATGAGGTTATAGCCTCATCTGCACTAGTACCAGATGATGCAACTTTATTATTTACAAACGCTGGAATGGTTCCATTTAAAAGCATATTTACTGGAGATGTACCACGCCCTACCCCGCCAATCCGTACAAGTTGCCAAACATGTATTAGAGCTGGAGGCAAACACAATGATTTAGATAATGTAGGCTATACAGCCAGACATCATACATTTTTTGAAATGCTTGGTAATTTTAGCTTTGGTGAGTATTTTAAAACTGAAGCAATTGCATATGCATGGGAGTTTGTAACTGAAGTTTTAAAACTACCAAAAGATAGATTATATGTAACTGTGCATGAAAACGATGATGAGGCTTATGAAATTTGGCAAAAACATATCCAAAAAGAGAGAATCTATAAATTTGGTGATAAAGATAACTTCTGGGCGATGGGTGATACTGGCCCATGTGGTCCATGTAGTGAGATATTTTATGACCAAGGTGCTGAGCATTTTAATAGCGATGAAGACTATATGGGTGGCGATGGTGATAGATTTTTAGAAATTTGGAATTTAGTATTTATGCAGTTTGAAAGAAGTAGCGATGGAACTATGACTCCTTTGCCAAAACCTAGCATCGATACAGGTATGGGGCTTGAAAGAGTTACAGCTATTAAAGAGGGTAAATTTAGCAACTATGATAGTTCGCTATTTATGCCACTTATCAACGAAGTAGCTAAGATTGCAAATTTAACCTATGAATATGAAAGTGGTGCGAGCTTTAGAGTTATTAGCGATCATATTAGATCGGTTGTATTCTTGCTAGCCCAAGGCGTAAATTTCGATAAAGAAGGTCGTGGATATGTCTTAAGAAGAATTCTAAGACGAGCTTTAAGACATGGCTACTTACTTGGAATTAAAGAACCATTTATGTATAAACTTGTAGATAAAGTAGTAGAGTTAATGGGTGGTCACTATGAATATCTAAACGAGAAAAAAGAGTATGTAAAAGAGCTAATCAAGCTTGAAGAAGAGAGATTTTTAGCTACTATTGCAGCAGGATTAGATCTATTTAATGAAGAGCTTGCTAAAACTAAAGATATTTTTAGTGGCGAAGTAGCGTTTAAGCTTTATGATACTTATGGTTTTCCATTAGATCTAACTGCAGATATGTTAAGAGAAAAAGGCTTAAGTGTAGATGCTGCTAAATTTGATACTTTAATGAGTGAACAAAAAGCAAGAGCAAAAGCTAGCTGGAAAGGGAGTGGCGATGCGGCTAAGGAGAGTGGCGATTTTAAAGAACTACTTGAAAAATTTGGCAAAAATGAATTTATCGGATATGACAGCTTAAGCTCAACTAGCCGTGTTCTAGCTCTGCTTAATAACGAATTTAAAATCACCAATAAATTAAGCACTGGCGAGAGCGGATATATAATGCTTGATAAAACTCCATTTTATGCTCAAAGCGGTGGACAATGTGGAGATAGTGGCAAAATAAATGATAACAAAGTTTTAGATACTAAAAAATATTTTGAATTAAATTTAAGCCAAATTCAAGTAAGTTCTACTATTAGCGTAGGTGACGAAGTAGAGTGCAAAGTAAGCCCAGATAGATTAGAAATCCGCCGTCACCACTCAGCCACACACCTACTTCACGCAGCACTTAGAAGCGTTTTAGGCTCACATATATCTCAAGCTGGAAGTAGCGTAGAGGCTGATAAATTAAGATTTGACTTTAGTCATCCAAAACCTGTAAGTAGTGATGAGTTAGCCCAAATTGAAAAATTTGTAAATGACCAAATCCAAGCAGGCGCTAAAGCAAAAGTAGAAATAATGGATATAAACTCAGCTAAAAATAGTGGAGCTATAGCACTCTTTGGTGAAAAATATAGTGATGAAGTGCGTGTTTTAACTTTGGGCTGTTCTAAGGAGCTATGTGGTGGCACTCATGTTGAAAATATCAATGAAATAGGTAGTTTTTTTATTACCAAAGAGAGCGGTGTAAGTGCTGGAGTTAGGCGTATTGAGGCGGTTTGTTCTCGTGCTGCACTAAACTACGCAAATGAGCTAAGAAACGAGCTTGAAGAGATTAAAGCTAGCTTAAAAGGCGCTAGTCCAATTGCTGCTATTGCTAAGTTAAAAGATGAGATAAAATCTCTTCAAAATGAGATAAAAAATACCAATTCATCAGTAGAACTAGATTCTAAGATTATAAATAGCATTAATGTAGTTGTTGATGAATTTAATGGTGATATCAAGGCAAAAATTGATGAAATAAAAAATAAATTTGATAGTGTTGTAATATTTTTAGCTAGTGCTAAAGATGGCAAGGTAATGCTAGCAGCTGGATCTAAAAATTGCAATATAAAAGCTGGAGAATTAGTAAAATCAATTGCCCCAATTGTAGGCGGAGGCGGAGGCGGTAGAGATGATTTTGCTACTGCTGGAGGCAAAGATATAAACAAAATATCAAATGCCTTAGAAGAAGCTAACAAATTAATTAAGAGTAAACTTTGAACGCTTTAAATAGTTCATTTGCTAGACTTGACCAGATTGCGCCATTTATGCATATTAGTGTTGCAGCACTTTTTATTGCTTTACAAATTACAGTAGTAGTTTGTGGTCATTACTGCTTTAGGGATATTGAGCAAAATCCACATCGCTATAAGCTAATTTTAAAGGAATTTAATAAATTTCTTTTTAGCGCCTTAGCGATAGTGGCATTTTTAGGCTTTGGTGGAATGTTTATGTCTTATGGAGAACGATTTCCAATTGGCGATCCGATGGTTGAAGCAATTGTTAAAACTAAGCTAGCAATTTTAGCATTTATTGGGGCAAATTTAGCATATATTTGGTATAAATTTCGTCAAGCCAAAGAGGCGTTTTTAAAAGATGATATGCTTATGAGTCATGAAAATTTAGTTTTGATAATATATTATTTTACCCCTTTAAATATCGTTTTATCATTTATTAATATCTATCTTGGTGTTACTTTTAGAGGATTTTTATGATAGTTTTAGCATCTAGCTCAGCTAGTAGAGCGATGATTTTGCGTGAATATGGTGTTGAGTTTATTCAAGTTAGCCTAGATTATGATGAAGAATTTGACACAAATTTACCACCAGCAAAATATGCTATGAGTATCGTAAATAACAAAGCCAAGCAATTTTTTGATAAATTTAAAAACCAGTATGAGCGTGTTCTTTTTGCTGATAGTAGCGTAGCAGCTTGCGGAAAAATTCTTGGTAAGGCCACAGATGAAGCGCACGCTAGATATATGCTAGAGTTGCAAAGCGGAAATTTGACTAGCGTCTATACTGCTATGAAGTTTATTAGCCCAAATATCTCTATTGATATGCTAAGTATTGCAAGCTATAAATTTGCTAAATTTAATTCATCTCATTTAGATGAATACATAGCTAGCGGATTATGGAAAGATAAAGCTGGAGCGATGATGATAGAAGGATTTAATAAAATATATATAGAACAAGAAAGCGGCAACAAACCCACAGCCATGGGGCTAGATATTATAAATTTAAAGGCATTTTTATGAAATATATTTTCAACCTAATTATAATTTTAGCATTAGCTAGCGTGGCTGGAATTATATATTTTTACTCTCAGATTAAGATTGATATATCTAAAATTGTAGATTACAATCCAAAATTAACGACTCATATTTATGATAAAAATGGTGATTTAGTAGCCTATATTTTTGATGAAGAAAATAGACAATACGCTAAATTTAGCGAAATCCCGCCACGCATTATAGAAGCACTCATTGCTATAGAAGATACAGCATTTTTTGAACATGGCGGGATAAATTATGAAGCAATTTTTAGAGCAGCAATTAAAGATATTCAAGCAATGGCTTTAGTTGAAGGTGCCTCAACTCTAACCCAACAACTAGTCAAAAATATGCTCTTAACACGTGAGAAAAAATTTACTCGTAAACTAAAAGAGTTAATAATCTCTTACGAAGTTGAACACACTCTAACTAAAGAACAGATAATTGAGCGATATTTAAACCAGGTATATTTTGGTCACGGATATTATGGGATTAAGACTGCTGCGCTTGGATATTTTAAAAAAAATCTTGATGAGCTTAGTTTAAAAGAGATATCCATATTAGTAGGACTACCAAAAGCACCTAGCAGCTATGACCCTACAAGACATTTAGATCTATCTCTCTCAAGAGCAAATAATGTACTGCTAAGAATGCACAATATCGGCTGGATAACAACCAAAGAGTATCAAGCTGCTATAAAAGAGATGCCAAAAATTTATGACCAAACCTTGACTCAAAACAAAGCCCCATATCTAGTAGATGAGACTATAAAGCAACTAGCCCCGCTATATCCTGATATACGATATGGTGGATATAAAATCACTCTAAATGCTGATTTAAAAGTGCAAGAGATAGCACAAAATGCACTTAAATTTGGCTATAACGAAATCCTAAAACGAAATAAAGACGCAAATACCACAGTATTAAATGGCGCAATGATCGTCACCAATCCCACCAATGGAGATATACTAGCTTTAGTAGGTGGCGTAGATTATGCTAAAAGTAACTTTAACCGTGCTACACAAAGCTCTCGCCAGCCGGGTTCTAGTTTTAAACCATTTATATATCAAATTGCTTTAAACCAAGGATTATCCCCACAAAGCAAAATAGCTGATATATCTAGAATTTATGAAGGAGTAAATAAAAATAACAAAGAAGATCAAGACTGGAAGCCTAAAAACTTTAGTGGTAATTTTAAAGGCTTAATCACTTTAAATGATGCATTAAAACAATCGCGTAATCTTGCTACAATAAATCTTTTAAATTCTATTGGCCTTGATGTAGTTCAAAGGGATTTAGAGGATTTTGGTTTTAAAGATATTCCCAATAATCTATCAATTGCACTTGGAAGCTTTGGAGTTAGTCTTATGGATTATAGCGAACAATACTCGATATTCCCAGGACTTGGTACTAAACACGAGACTAGACTCATTAATTTAGTGGAAGACAAAAATGGTGAAGTATTTACATTTGAACCAAAAAGTAGCGAGATTATCAAACCAGAACAAGCATATCTAATGATTACAATGCTTCAAGATGTTGTAAATAATGGAACTGGTCGCTCAGCAAAAGTTGAAGGGATTGAACTAGCAGGAAAAACCGGAACTACAAATGAGAGTGTAGATGCTTGGTTTTGTGGATTTTCACCAGAAATTCAAGTCTTAATTTGGTATGGAAATGACAATAATACTCCGATGCGCTATGTAGAGGGTGGTTCTAGAACAGCAGCACCAGTATTTAAGCAGTTTATGCAAGACTTTATTGCTGAATATCCACAAACTAAACGCAAATTTGATATGCCTCCTGGTGTATATCGTAAAGTTTATAACGGAGTAGATGCATTATATACTACCACCTCGCCTTTACCAAAAGAACAAAATAATATCCTAGAAAAGCAAGATAGAGAAGGGATAATTTTCTAGTTTTTAGAGTTTGAATTTGATAACTTCAAATTTAAACTCTAATTATTTATAGCATAAGTAATTAAAGCTAGTTTTTTGTAAAAATTTAAATGATAGTAGTATATTAAGGCAAATTTAAAAATTACTTTTTACTATTTGCTACCTTAAAAACTCTTGTATGGCTATCAGATTTTGATAAGCTTAATCTTATTATAGAATCTTCTAAAGCCTTTAAAGAGTGCGGCACAAGAGATGGAAGTGTAATCATATCAAATTCATTCATAACCAAAATCTTGCCACTCATTTCAAATTCAATACTACCACGAAGCACTTGAACTATAATCGCATTTGGAGCCATATGTTCTTTCATAATAGCGTCTTTAGACATTGTAATACGAATCTCTTTGCTAAATTCACTCTCACAAAGCATAGCAGTTTTAACGCCATCGAATATATTAAAATTAAAAACAACTTTTTCCATAATAGATTCCAAAAATATTGATAATAAGAAATAATAAATAGAAGAAAAGCCCCAAAAAAGGGGCGAAATTGTAATAGAAATTACTTTTTAAGCTCTTTAATTCTAGCAGCTTTACCACGTCTATCACGTAGATAGAATAGTTTAGAACGTCTTACACGACCTCTACGTAAAACTGTAATACTCTCTAAGCTATCGCTATAAATAGGGAAAATTCTCTCTACACCAACACTATTAGCACCGATTTTGCGAATAATGAAAGTTTCACCAGTACCACTACCGCGGCGAGCTATACAAACGCCTTCAAAGTTTTGAATTCTGCTTTTGTCGCCTTCTTTGATGTGGATAGCAATTCTCAAAGTATCACCAGCACGAAAGTCAGGCACAGACTTAGTCGCGATTTGAGCATTTTCAAATGCTTCAATATATTTATTTCTCATCTTTTTTCCTTAAAGT
>JAFVMP010000123.1 GCA_017506845.1 Campylobacter sp. | reverse complement strand
TAATGATGAAATTGAACGCTTAAGTAATGCGTGTGATATGATGAGTCAAAAAAAGCTTTTTGTCTATGATAGCGGTAATGCTACTATTCATCAGGTTCGTACTCAAATGAGAAAATTAAAAAGCGCTCATCCAGAGATAAAGCTATGCGTGATTGATTATATCGGCCTTATGACAAACTCATCAGCCTATAGTGATCGCCATTTGCAAATTGCAGAGATTTCACGCGGATTAAAGCTTTTAGCAAGAGAGTTAAATTTGCCAGTTGTCGCACTATCTCAATTAAACAGAAGCCTAGAATCAAGAGCCAATAAACGTCCTATGCTTAGCGATTTAAGGGAGTCTGGAGCAATTGAACAAGATGCTGATACGATTTTATTTGTTTATAGAAATGAGGTTTATTTAGAACAAGAGGAGAATGAGAAAATTCAAAAAGCAAAGCTCGAAGGTAAAGAATATACCCCTAAGTTTAATAGAAATAAAGTAGAAGAGAGTGCCGAGATAATTATTGGTAAAAATAGAAATGGCCCAACTGGAACTATTGAGTTGGTATTTCAATCTATTTATACTCGTTTTGTGGAAAAAACACACAATCACCCTGCTGAGATGGTAACTTTTGAGGGGTGATGTGAATTTGTGTGATTAAATTTGAGATTTATTCACATATTGATTTAAATTCACATTAATAGTTAAATTTATATAATTTAATCTGTGATCAAATAATGTTTAAAGCTCGAATTAATGGGTATTTGATGAGATTTTCACATAGTGAAAAAGTAGTGAATAACTTTTTTAAATTTGACTTTTTAAAGCAGTAATCTTATGATACTTAAGATAAAATTTAGTATAATGCTAAAAAGCACGAAGGAGATATATGCAAAATTATGACAAAGAGGCTGAAGCGCAGGCGTTTGAAGAGTTTCAGCGTGAATTAGAGGCTAGATTTAAAGCTGAGGGTACTCCATCAAATTTTATGAAAAATATTGTAGCACTTAGCGCTATAAATTTTAGATTAGCAAAGGCTGTGTATGATTTAAAAAGCAATACTAAATTTGATGTATTTGCTGGTAAGACAAATTTAGATATAAATATAATAAATACCGAGCTTAAAGAGCCAATTTATACTGAGTCTCCAGCAGCTCATACAAATGCGATGTTGGAAAAATTTAAAGATGAATATGCGCTATATCCATCGCTATTTTTCTTTGGACTTGGAAATGGAAATTTTTATACCAAATTACTACAAAACCAAACCCATGAAAAGATTATAGTATTTGAACCAGAGATTGAGATTATATTTATTGTCTTTAATCTTTGTGATTTTGGTGCTGATATATTTCATGAGAGATTTATCGTGGTTCATCCAGATTATTTTAGAAGTGGTCAAATGGAAGTTTTATGCCATTACCCAGCAGTTGCAGCAAATATTAGAAATTATGATTTTCATGTTTATAGTGATTATTATGCTAAAAATTATGGCCAGATAGCTCAAAAGATAAATAGTAAAATTATAGAATCTTCATCTAAAATGATTCTAAATATGGGTAATGATGCTTACGATAACTTACTTGGTATCAAACATGTTGTGGCAAATATGCCCCATATTTATAGCGGAATTCAGTTAAAAGATATAATTGAATTAAATAAAGGCAAAAATAAGACAGCTATCATAGCCTCTACTGGTCCAAGTCTAAATAAACAGATTGAGCTTTTAAGAAAGGTCGCCCCACATGCGTTAATCTTAATACCTGATGCTTCATATCATGTGCTTAAGATAAATGGTATTAAGCCTGATTTTGTAACTACAATGGAGAGAGTAGAGAAGACTAGCGAGTTTTTCCAAAGTGAGCCAAGCCAGTTTGATGATAATATAATATTTATAGCAGCATCTCTTACGCATCCACAAACTAGCAAAAATTTACAAAATCGCAATAGGTGCTATGCTCATAGGCCAATTAGATTTGAGTTTATCTTAAAAGATGAGGTTCCATTTATGTGTAAAGGGCCTAGCTCAGCACACTTTGCTCTTGATATGGCGCTTAATCTAAAGTGTGAGAGGATTATATTTATCGGACAAGACCTAGCTTTTGCCAAAGATGGTTCAAGCCACGCTAAGGGAAATATATTTGAAAACTATATAAAAGAAGATGGTACTATAACAATTAATCCAAATGCTAGACAAAGACCACAAACTGCAATTGCATATGGCGGGGAGGGTGAAGTAAAAACTACTGATGTTTGGAATTTCTTCCGTGGATATTTTGAATCTATGATGGAGCCAACTCATTATGATTATGCATTTAAAGTCTATAACGCTACTGAGGGTGGGGCTAGAATTCATGGAATGATAGAAAAGCCATTTAGTGAATTAGTAGATGAAATATTAGCCGAAAATAGTATTAAAACAGTAATCAAGCCTGAGCCAATTAGTCTTGAAGAATCAAAAGCAGTAATAAAACATCAAAAGGCATTAGTAGAAAATCTGATCAAATCTGGTCTAGAAAAGCAAAAGCTTTGTGAAGAGTTATTTAAAAAGATTAGCAAAGCTGTAGAAAATGCTAATCGTGATATCTCTCGTGGCAAAGAGCCTCATTATCCTAAATTTTATGAATTAAAAGAGAGAATTGATAGATTTAAAAATAACTTTAAGAACGATGAGATTTTTGATACTGTTTATTACCATGTAGCAAATAACTTTTGTATTCATCAAGAGATGGAATTTGGTGAATTAATGATAAAACCTGAACGCACCAAAAATGATAAAGATAAAAAGATATTTGAGTATGTAAGGCAGCATGGATACTATTTCTTTAGTCTTGCTGGAATGATTGAAGCTGCTAGAGATACAATGAAAGAGTCACTGCAAAGCTGGGATGAAGAGAACAAATCCTAGCTTAGTAAAGCTAGTCTAGTAGCTAAATTTTAGCCTTGCAAATGTGATTTAAAAAGCACTCATTACATTTTGGTTTGAGTGCTTTGCATGTGTAGCGTCCATGTAGTACCATTGCTTGATGTAAAGTATTAAGCTCAGTTTTAAAAGCTTTAACCAAATCTATCTCAGTAGCTTTTGGTGTTTTAGCTTTGCTAAGCCCAAGTCTATGCGAGACACGAAAAACATGGGTATCAACTGCCATTAAATTTGCATTTTGATACTCAATAAGTACTACATGAGCTGTCTTTTGTCCTACGCCAGCAAGTTTTACTAAGCTTTTTTCATCTAATGGAATCTCTCCGCCAAATTCGCTAATAACCGAATTTGCCATTTTGATTAAATTTGTAGCTTTATTGTTAAAAAAGCTACAACTATTTATTAACAGTTTTAGACTTGATAAATTTGCTTTAGCAAGTGACTGTGCGTCTGGATAAGCCTCAAATAGTGCTGGTGTGATTAAATTTACTCTTTTATCAGTGCATTGGGCTGAGAGCATCACAGCTACTAAAAGCTCATATAAATTTTTAAAATTTAACTCAGTCTTTGCTCCGCTAAAATGCTCTAAAAATAGTGCTTTTATCTCATTTATATCTTTTTTACTTCTCATTTTTAAATTATAGCTAAATATAAAAAATATAATCTAAATTCAATAAGATATAATCAAATTTATAGTATAATATTGGACTTATTTTAAAAATTTAATACTGAAGGAAAAACAGATGAAAAAAGGTCTATTTCTAGCGCTTAGCTTAGCTGCTACTATGAGTTTAAATGCAGCGGTTTTAGCAACTGTAAATGGTGAGGAGATTACTGATAAAGATTTAGCTCCACTACTTGGTGCGCATGGTGCAGATTTTGATAAAATTCCAGATCAAATGAAAAAACAATTAATAGATATGGCTATTAATGGTCAATTGATTTTAGAACAAGCTAAAAAAGATGGCATTGAAAAGACTACTGAGTATAAAGATGCGCTTAAATTTAGCCAAGATAATGTTTTAAGAAATGTTTGGACGCAAAATGAATATAAAAAAGTAAAAATCTCTGAAGCTGATGTAAAAGCATTTTATGATAAAAATAAAGATACAATTTTTGTCAGTCCAGCTCAAGCAAAAGCAAAACATATCTTAGTGGGTACTCAAAAAGAGGCTGAAGATATAATCGCACAGCTAAAAGGTTTAAAAGGTGATGCATTAACAGCTAAATTTAGCGAACTAGCTAAAACTAAATCAATAGACAAAGGTAGTGCTATGAATGGTGGTGAGCTAGGCTGGTTTGATGAGTCTAGAATGGTTCCTGCATTTAGCAAGGCTGCATTTGCTCTAAAAAATGGAACAATCACTATAAAACCAGTTAAGAGTGAATTTGGATATCATGTAATCTTAAAAGAGGATTCAAAAGCTAAAACAACAGTATCATATGATAAAGTTAAAAAGAATATTGAAGAGCAGTTAAGAAGTGAAAAATTTAGAACTGTAATGCAAGGCAAAATGAACGAACTAAGACAAGGTGCAAAAATAGAATACAAATAATAGGGGTATGATATGGGAGTAATAGATATCGTTAAACCTGGCGTAGTCTGGGGTGAGGATCTTAGCAAGTTATATGAGTATGCTAAAAGTGAAGGCTTTGCAATTCCAGCAGTTAATGTCGTAGGAAGTCACTCTATAAATGCAGTAATGGAAGCAGCTAAAAAAGCAAATTCGCCTGTTATAGTACAATTTAGCAATGGCGGTGCAAGCTACTATGCTGGTAAGGCTTGCCCAAATGGTGATGTACTTGGCGCTATAGCTGGAGCTAAACAGGTTCATCTATTAGCTAAAGCATATGGAATTCCTGTAATTTTACATACCGATCATGCTGCTAGAAAGCTTTTACCATGGATAGATTCTCTTATAGAGGCTAGCCGTGAAAATATTAAAAGTTGCGGGGTTCCTCTATTTAGCTCACATATGCTAGATCTTAGCGAGGAGTCATTAGAAGAGAATTTAGCTACTTGTCAAGAGTATTTAAAAACTCTAAGCGACCTTGGCATAGCACTTGAGATTGAACTTGGTGTAACTGGCGGTGAAGAAGATGGCGTAGATAATACAAATGTAGATAATGCTCTTTTATACACTCAGCCTGAAGATGTAGCCATAGCATACGAAAGACTTGGCAAGATTAGTAATAAATTTAGCATAGCTGCAAGTTTTGGCAATGTGCATGGTGTCTATAAACCTGGTAATGTTGTGCTTCGTCCAGAGATTCTTAAAAACTCTCAAGAGTATATTAAGAGTAAATTTAACACATCTAGCAATAAACCAGTAAATTTTGTATTTCACGGTGGAAGCGGTAGCGAGTTAGCTGATATCAAAGCAGCAGTAAGTTATGGCGTAATTAAGATGAATATTGATACTGATACTCAGTGGGCATTTTGGGATGGTGTGCGTGAGTACGAGGCTAAAAATCATGACTATTTGCAAGGTCAAATAGGCAATCCTGAAGGCAGTGATAAGCCAAATAAAAAATATTATGATCCTAGAAAATGGCTAAGAGAAGGCGAAGAAAGTATGGTAAAAAGACTTTTAGAAGCTTTTGAGGATTTAAACTGTATCAATAAAAATTAAACTATTTAGCCAAAGATATCTTTGGCTAAATTGCTTTAAGCTTAGCTATCTTTGATGGTTAAGCTTAGTGTAATTAAAAGGAAATTTAAATGGAAAAAGAGAGCGAACTTGGCGAGATATCTCTGCCTGAAAGCGGAAATAGACAGAGTAAATTTGTATATTTTAAAATTGTATTAGTACCGATTTTGGTATATATAATGTGTATACTGTGCTATTTTGATATTATAAAATTTAAAGTTGGACTTGATATTGTTATTATTATGGGACTTATGCTTGTTGTAGCATTAGCTTTTGCTAGACATAGTGCTGAGCTTGGGTGTTGTCTATTTGAACAAAAAAAAGATATATTTAAAAAAGAGCTAAAAAATTATATCATCAAAACTCTACTTACAATTGGTAAGGATAGAAAATCAAATGGCAGCTTTGATGAATTTGCTTCTAGATACTCTAAAGATGTGCGAAATGACAACTTTGCAGCTGTGGCGACTGGAGTTTTTCCTATGCTTGGAGTTTTTGGGACATTTGTGAGTATTGGGATATCTATGCCGGTTTTAAGCTCGGCTGATATGCTTAGTTTAGAGAGTGAGATTACTCAACTGTTTGCAGGCATTGGGGCATCTTTTTATCTGTGTGCTTATGGGATATTTTTAGCTCTTTGGTGGATATTTTTTGAGCGATATGGTATTAGCAGATTTGAGAGACTAATTGCTAGACAAAAGAATGCTACGATGTCGTTTTTTTGGACTTCTGATGAGATTCAAAAAAGATATATGCAAGAGACATTAGGTAGCTTTGAGAAAATTGGAGTGATATTTGATTATGTTAGTAAACAAGAATTTTTCAAAGAGCTTGATAATGTTGTGCAGAAAAAATTTGATAATTTTACTAAGCTTTTACAGACTGAAGAGGAAGCTGTAAAAGTAAGTGGTGAGCATATTAAACAGACAATGGATATGTTAATAAGATCACAAAGAGATCAAAAAGATATGATTAAGATTCATGCTGAGATTATTAATGTTTTAAATTTATTCAATAGCAATATAAAAGAGCTACAAATTAGATGGAGCGAGAGTTATGCAAGGCTGCAAAGCATTAGCGATGAGAAAGTTGCAAAGCTTGATAAAACTGTTTATAATCTAGGTATGAATATTATCAAATTTGAAAGATCACTAGAGGAGTTTAGTGTAAATATTCTTGAGAAGCAGCAGCTTGCTTTAGATGGGTTTAAGATTGCTATTGTCGATGGTATGCAAGCATTTAAAGATGCATTTGATGAGGAGAGCGTAGGTAAAGATAGTAGTAGTGTTATTGTTGAAGAGCTTAAAAAAAGTATTCAAGAGATAGATAATGAAGCAAATATCGCCCTAGAGATGCTAGAAAAAACTGACTTTGAAACTATCTTAAAATCAGATGAAGAAGAATCAAAATCAAGTGATGAGAAGAAAGATTGATGAGAATTAATATATCAAATGATGAGAGATCAAGCTTTTGGCTTAGCTATATTGGACTCATAACAGGGTTATTTTTTATCTTTGTTTTAGTAGTTGGGGTAGTAGTTGTACGATACTCCATCTCTGCTTCAAATTTAGCATACCTCCAAAAGGATTTAAATGATAATATCGCTTCTTTAAATGCTGCAAATAAGGAGCTAAATAAAAAGCACGAGAGCATTAAAAGCTTTATTGAGCAACTAAAATCAAATCCTGATAGTAATGATATTGAGAAGCTTTATTTAAATTTAAATAAAGAACTAAGCAAAGCAACATCAACTATAAATAATAGCTTGGATGTGATTAGTTTAAAAAATGATGAACTAACAGCACATATTAATAAGCAAGAGGAGTTAATAAGCGATCTAAATAATCAAATTAATCAGCGAGATATTCAAATAGATGCTATTGAAAACGACTTACAAAATTATAAAAGCAGCTTAGAAAACTATACAAAAATTAGAGAAAATATCGCTTTATCTCTTAAGTCTAAGCTAGTAAATATAGCGCAGATAAATCCTAAAACTGCTGAGATTACTATGGATGCAGCAAAGATTTTTAACATTAACTCATCAGTTATTAGAGATGATGCCAAATTTGACCTACGCCGAATTTTTAAGGTCTATTTAGATCATATGCTAAGTTCTGAAGTAGTGCAAAATATCAATAAAATTATCATTGAATGTCATACAGATAGCGATGGTGGATATATGCATAATCTAGATTTATCTCAAAAACGAGCGTTAGAGATTATGAAATTTGCCTACGCAATTTATAAAAATGAAAGTTTAAGTAGATATTTGGTTGCTATTGGAAAAAGTAATAGTGAGCCAATATTAAAAGATGGTCTAGAAGACCCAGCAGCAAGCTTTAGGATAAAAATTAAATTTGATTTACAAGATCCTAAATATTTTATTGATAAGGTTTTAAATCAGCGTGTCAATTGAACCAATCTACTTTAGAGGGCGTAGATTTTGGGTTTTGCGAGATGATTTAATAGGTGGCGAGTTTAATGGTAATAAAGCTAGAAAACTTGCCTTTTTGCTAAACTCAAATTTAAACCACATAAATCGCATAATTTCATATGGCTCAAGCCAGTCAAATGCTATGTATTCTATTAGTCTTTTGGCTAAAATGCGTGGAGTTAAATTTATATATTTTACCAATCATATTTGTGATTTTTTATTAAATAATCCATGTGGAAACTATGCTTACGCATTAAAAAATGGTATGGATATTAAAATAAGTGCTAACCCATCAAAATCAGCACAAGATGAGTGTAAATCAAGTACAGATCTTTTTATTCCAGAGGGTGTAGCAATGCGTGAGGCGGAGGTAGGATTTAAAGAACAAGCTAAAATAATCCAAGATTATGCTAAAAAAAATAGAATTAAATTTGATATATTTTTGCCTAGCGGGACAGGGTGTAGTGCTGCATTTTTAGCTAAAAATTTAGATGATATGTCTGTTTGGAGCGTGCCTTGTGTGGGAGATACGCAGTATTTAAAAGAGCAGATTTTAGCCCTTGATCCATTTAGCAAGGTTAAGATATTAAATCCGCCTAAAAAATATCATTTTGGTAAGTTGTATCTTGAAATTTATGAGATATATAAAGAGCTTTTAGATAGCAATATAGAGTTTGAACTTCTATATGATGGAGTAGGGTGGCTTACTTTGATGGATAATTTGGATAAATTTCAAAATGAAATTTTATACATTCATCAGGGTGGAATATTAGGAAATATTACACTTTTAGATAGATATAGACGCAAATTTAATAAATGAATTTATATTTAGTTATTATATTTTAGATATACTTTTTTAGCTAAATTGTATAATTTAGCTCTTAATTAAATAAGATAAAATAAGGAGGAATAAAGCAGATTAATTGATACTAATTATCAATTATAATTATATATAAATTTGAATTTAATCTTTTAAATGGTGCTAAAAAGAGCTTTTAAAAATATTTTTGATAATTATAATCAAAATAAGCTAAAATTTATAATAGCTAGATTATAATAACAATTATCAAAAATACTACAAAGGCAAGAGATGTCAGTATTAGTAATAGGCGCAGATGAAATAGCACCAATTAAGGCAGTTTTACAAGGATTAGGTGTCAGCAAGATTGAGCACTGGGATGCAAGAAATGAAAATAGGGTAAATCGCAAACCAATACCTCAAGAGGTAGAGTGCGTAGTAATGCTAACTAGTTTTTTAAATCATAATACGATGAAAAAGATAAAATCTGAAGTCAAAAAACGTAATATTAAATTAGTTTGCGCTAAAAGAAGTGTAAGCTGTGTATATTGTGAGTATTGCAAGGTTTTTGGGCTTGAGAGTAAATTTAATTG
>JAFVMP010000122.1 GCA_017506845.1 Campylobacter sp. | reverse complement strand
TCAGCCTCTGCCACAACGCAATCCACACCTGCATTTGTTAGCATATATGCACATAAAAGCCCTGCCATACCACCACCTATAATTAAAACGTCAGTTTTAGCATCACCATCAAGCGAAGTAAAATTTGGTTTTTCAATATTATTCCATACAGACTCCAAAACGTAATCACCTCTATTTTTATTATTTCAAATTAAATAGCATAAATTCTTATTTTTTTAATATTTATGTATTGGCCCTGCTATGCTTTCAGGCACGCTTTTGGGCTGTGCGTTAATAATAACTCTTTTTGTGCCGATATAGCACATATAGTTAGAAAATATGAAGAAGAGGCCAAAAGAGAGGCTAAGAAAAAAGCCAATTATATCCTAGCTCAAGCTACTAGTAGATTTGCTGGAGAATTTGCTGCTGAGAGATTGATTAATGTAGTAGATATTAAAAATGATGAGTTAAAAGGTAGAATTATTGGCAAAGAAGGAAGAAATATCAAAACTCTTGAGATGGTTTTAGGAGTGGATATTATTATTGATGATACTCCTCATGCTATTGTGCTTTCAAGCTTTAATCTTTACAGAAGGGCAATTGCTACAAGGGTAATTGAATTGCTTGTAGAAGATGGTAGAATTCAGCCAGCTAGAATAGAAGAAATTCATCAAAAAGTTTGTGAAGAATTTGAAGCTAGTATTTTAGAAGAGGGTGAAAATATATTAATAGATCTTGGAATTACTAAGGTTCATCCTGAAATTGTCAAATTAATCGGTAAAATGAAATTTAGAGCTAGCTATGGTCAAAATGCCCTAGCTCATAGTCTAGAGGTTGCTCACTTAGCAGGAATTATAGCTGCTGAGACTGGCGGAGATGAGAAGCTAGCTATTAGAGCAGGTATATTGCATGATATTGGTAAGGCACTTACTCATGAATACCAAGGTAGCCATGTTGATTTAGGTGCTGAAATTTGCAAACGCTATAAAGAACATCCAGTAGTAATAAATGCTATATATGCTCATCATGGTCATGAAGAGGCGCTAAGCGTAGAGTGTGCTGCAGTGTGTGCTGCTGATGCATTATCGGCTGCTAGACCTGGTGCTAGACGTGAAGTTTTAGAGAGTTTCTTAAAAAGAGTAGAAGAGATAGAAAATATAGCAAACTCAAAAGAGGGAATTAAAAACGCTTATGCTATAAATGCTGGTCGTGAGATTAGAGTAATTGCCAATGCTCAGTTAGTAAATGATGATGAGGCTGTACTTTTGGCTAAAGAGATAGCTGAAGAGATAGAGAGTAAAATGCAATACCCAGGTGAGATTAAAGTAAATGTAATCCGAGAATTACGAGCCGTAGAGTATGCAAAATAGGGGCGCAAATGATAAGGGCTATCTGGTTGGTTTTATTTAGTTTAAGCTTATTATATGGTGGAAATGAGAGATTATTAGATAGTGCAAATGCCTACAATCATATTAATAGAATTAATAAAATCTCCCAGCCTATCGTTACAAATTCATCTGCGATTATTATTTTTCCTACTTTTGTTAAAGCTGGATTTATCCTTGGAGCGACTATAGGGCGTGGAGTTATGCTTGTGCGTGATGATGTAGATGAATTTTATAGCGATGATAACCTTACTCGCCATCTAAACAGCAACTGGAGCGCAGTTCCTGTGCGACTTGGTGGGGCAACTATTGGGTTGCAAGCTGGATATGAAAATAATTTTTTAGTAATGTATGTAATGAATCCGGCAGTAATTAAAGATATTTATGATAATAAGCTTACTCTTAGTGCTAGTGCATCAGTGAGTTTTATGGATTATGGTACCAAAAATGAAATAGTTAGTGATATTGGCTTTAGTGATATTTATATTTATACAAATAATAGCGGCTTTTTTGCTGGGGCAAATCTTGGTGGATCGGTAATAACTGTTGATGATAAAATACGTTTTAATACAAATTCATACGGTTACAAACAATTAATGCATGCTATAACGGTGGTAAGATAATGCAAGATATACTTACAAATCTCTCAACTTATGGCTATTTAATTTTATTTTTATATAGTCTTGGCGGCGGTATGGTGGCTATTATTGGAGCAGGGCTTTTGAGTTTTGAAGGTAATATGAATTTGACGTTATCTATTATTATTGCAGCAGTGGCAAATTTTATTGGCGATATGATTTTGGTATATATGGGCAGGTACAATAAAAGCTCAGTAATGCCATATTTTAAATCGCATAAAAGAAAATTAGCCTTAGCTCAAATTTTATTTAAAAAATATGGAGATAAGATTATTTTTATCAAAAAATATATCTATGGATTAAAAACTTTAGTTCCTTTAGCAATAGGGCTTACTAAGTATAGTTTAATTAAATTTACTATTATTAATGCTATTTGCTCAGTTATATGGGCTATTAGTCTTGGACTAGCTAGCTATTATGCTGGTGGATTTATTTCTAAATTTGCTAGCTATTTTGGTGATCATAGCTATTTAGTTCCGCTATTTTTATTTATTTTATTGGGGTTGATTTGGCTATATTTTAGCTGGGCAACTAAAAAGAGATAACTATGAAAAAGTTTGCATATCTCATCGCAAGTCTACTTATTTTAATGATTGGCTTGCATGGATATGCCTATCTTTTTTCTAATTTTGTTTTAAGCTCGGCCATAAATAAACTTAAAAATAGTAGCGAATTTACTTTATCAAACATAAACCAAAATAACTCAATTTTTTCTAGCAATCTAAATTTTACTCTAAAATATAAAGATTTCAATCTTAAATTTGATATTTTTAGTTATCATAGTGTTATTACAATTTTTAATGGACTAGATATTGTAGGCGATATTTATGATTTAGATCATCGATTAAAGATGGATTTGACACAAAATGAGAACTCAGTATTGGCTAAATTTAATCTAAATATTCCTATAAACGGAGGTATTAGTCAGCTAAAAGCACAGGTTTCCCCACTAAAAATAATCGAAAATCACAATCTTTTTACAATTTCTAGTATAGATATTAGCACAACATTTGATACAGAGCGCTTATATTTTCTAGGTGTACGTTTCGATAAAGCTGATTTTGAATTTGATGGCATTAGTAGTGTTTTTAATGGGGTTGATATCGAAATTGATTATTTAGATGGACTCGAGTTTACTAGCTTTGACCTATTTAAATTTAATCCAAATGAGTTAAATATTAGCATTAAAAATTTAAGAGCAAATGTTCCACTCATTAATATAGTAAGCGATGAAGTAAAATTTAACTCCAAAACCATTACTAATAATCTAGCAAATATCACAAGTAATATACATGCCAAAAATGTAGCAATAAATAATATTATGATTGATAATATAAATTCTAAAATTCGCTTAGAAAATCTTATTATTGATAGTTATAAGATGGTTTTTGACATTATACTTGGGTTTAGAAGTATTGGATTAATGGATGCATTTATTAATTGTAATCCAGTTTTATATGTTGATCAAATTAGTATTAATAATCTTTTTGAGTTAAAATTTAACCTTAGAGGAGATAGTTTTGATATAACAGATATAAATTTAGATGGCGAATTTATAGCTTTACGCCCAATATCTACAATAAAAGGGCTAGAATTTATATCTTTTTATGAAAATTTTTTAATAAGTAGTGGAATTTTAATAAAAAATGATGAGGGTTATATATCTAAATTTAAATCTCAAAGAGAAAATGGTGAGTTAATTTTTAATAATTCTGTCAAATTTAGCGATATTTTAGCTGATTTCTAACCAAATTTGCAAATTTTTTTAAATTTTTTAGAATTTTCCCTAATATTTAAGCAACTTTTAAGCATATCTCTTATATAATTCCAGCTCACGAATTGAGAAACACCTTAACCTTCTGAAAAGATTGGTTAAACCATCTCTTTATCGTTTTTTGTTTTTTAATTTTTATAATGTTAAACTATCTTTTATAGTCAATCTT
>JAFVMP010000121.1 GCA_017506845.1 Campylobacter sp. | reverse complement strand
TTTGGTTCAGTTACTCGTGTTGATTCTGAAGAGAATACATTTATTGAAATTGATGAGATTAGAGCTGTAATGAGTATGAAAAACCGCATCAAGGATGAAAAATTTAAAATTGGCGATGTTGTAAAGTGCGTTATCAAAAGTGTAAGATTAGATAAAAAAGATGGTATTAAAGTTGAGCTTTCTCGCACCTCGCCTAAATTTCTTGAAGCGCTTTTAAAAGCTGAAGTACCTGAGATTAAAGATGGTGGCGTAATTATTCAAAATAGCGCTAGAATTCCTGGTAAAAAAGCCAAAATTGCCCTATATTCTACTACTCCAAATATCGATGCAGTTGGTGCAACAGTAGGTATAAAAGGCGTAAGAATCAATGCTGTAAGCAATGAGTTAAATGGTGAAAATATAGACGCTATTGAGTATAGTAATGAACCAGCTATTTTTGTAGCACGCGCTTTAGCTCCTGCTATAGTAAGCTCTGTAAAAATAGACGGACAAAAGGCTATAGTATCACTAGTGCCTGAACAAAAATCAAAAGCAATTGGCGCAAGTGGTATAAATATCAGACTAGCAAGTATGCTAACTAAATATGAGATTGAACTAGAAGAATTGACAAACGCCACACCAGCAGGTCAAATCAACAACGAAGAGGGTCTAAAGAATTTAAAAGCCTTATTTGGCGATCTTTAAAAATAGAATTCGGCTAAGCCGAATTCTTATATCTATAAAATCACTTAATTCCAAGCTCTAAAGCTAAAAATTTACCCGTATGTGAGCCACTTTTTTCATATCCTTTAGCTAGTTCTATTGGACTACCCTTAGCAATTACCTTGCCACCTCCTGCTCCACCTTCAGGCCCCATATCTATAATATAATCACAATTTTTAATCACATCTAAATTATGCTCTATTACTATAACTGAATTTCCCAATTCAACCAAATGATGTAAAACTCCAGTAAGTCTATCAACATCAGCAAAATGCAATCCAGTTGTAGGTTCATCTAAGATATAAAGAGTAGAGCCAGTATCAGTGCGGCTAAGCTCTTTAGCTAGTTTAATCCGTTGAGCTTCACCACCACTTAAAGTAGTAGCTGGCTGACCCAAAGTAAGATAGCCAAGACCGACTGAGCAAATAGTGCTAAGCTTAGAATGAATTTTAGGAACCTTAGCAAAAAACTCCAACGCTTCATCAGCGCTCATAGCCAATACCTCAGATATGTTTTTGCCTTTATATCTTATCTCTAAAGTTTGAGCATTATAGCGAGTGCCTTTACATACATCACATATTACATTAATATCAGGTAAAAAGTGCATCTCAACCTTTATCTCACCCTCACCGCTACATTTTTCGCATCTACCGCCTTTGACATTAAAGCTAAAGCGTCCGATTTTATACCCTCTAATCTGAGCCTCTTTAGTCGCTGCAAATAACGCTCTTATCTCATCCATCACGCCTGTATATGTAGCTGGATTGGAGCGTGGAGTTCTGCCTATTGGACTTTGGTCTAAATAGATAACCTTATCTAGCTGATCTAAGCCTTCTATTTTAGTGCCCTTTAGAGCTTGAAATTTTTTAGCACGATTTAGCTCTATCTCAGCAGCTGGCAAAAGAGCTTTAAGCACTAATGAACTCTTACCACTACCACTTACTCCAGTTACACCTACAAGATTACTAAGTGGAAATTTAACGCTTAAATTTGATATATTGTTTATAGTTACTCCGCTTAAGCTTAGCCACTTTTTTTGTTTTCTGCCTTGATAGTAATTAATATCTTTTTGACCATTTAAATATTTTGCTGTTTGAGTTTGACTTGCTAATAACTCTTTATATGTACCATTAAAAACTACATCACCACCATAAACTCCAGCTCCAGGGCCAATATCTACTATATAATCAGCAGCTTCAATAGTCTTTTTATCATGCTCTACTACAATTACTGTGTTGCCTTTTTCTTGCAAATTTCGCAAGGTTTTAATCAGCTTTAAAGTATCTCTTTCATGCAATCCAATACTAGGCTCATCTAATACATACATAACCCCGCTTAGCCCGCTTCCTATCTGACTAGCGATTCTAATACGCTGCGCCTCGCCACCACTAATAGTACGCGCATCTCTACCAAGACTAATATATCCAAGCCCCACATCATATAAGAAAAATAGCCTTTCATTTATCTCTTTTAAAATTGGAGTAGCTATTAGAGTTTGTTGAGGATTTAGGTGAGCAAATCTATCGTTATTACTAAAAAATTTAGTAGCGTTTTCTATGCTCATGTTAATAATATCACCTATTGATTTAGACGCTACTTTAACAGCTAAACTATCGCTACATAGCCTATTACCTTTACAGCTTTCACAAACTTTTTCAGTCATATACTCGCTAAAATCTTTATCATCTTTTAATATCTCATATGCAACTTTTAGCACTCCTTCAAAGTGCTTTTTAATTCTATGGCGTTTCCATAAAAAATCAATACTTTTTGCATTGCCATATAGTATTAACCTTTTAGCATCTTCATCGAGTTGGCAATATGGTGTTTTAACACTAATATCATTTTGTTCGCAAAATGCCATTATGAATTTATAATAATAGCTCTTATTAAATCCATACATTACCTTAATGGCACCATCTTCAATGCTTAAACTATCATCTATTATCTTATTTAGATCTAAACTAAAACGAATTCCAAGCCCATCACAGCTAGGACATGCCCCCTTAGGCGAGTTAAAACTAAAACTAAGTGGCTCAAGTGTATTAAAGCTAATTTTGCAATTAAAACAAGCATTGTGTTCGCTAAAGTGAATATGAGAACTCTCTAGCCCTATCTCATCAGCATTTAAAATTTCAATTTCTAACTCACCAAAACTTTCATAAAGCCCTTTTTGAACATCATCTGCAATTCTTGCACTATTTTCTTCATTTACTACAACTCTATCTATAACAGCTTTTATAGTATGCTTTTTGGTCTTTGATAGTTCTATCTCTTCATCTAATCGCACCATCACACCATCTATCATCGCTCTTATAAAGCCCTTATTTGCAAGACTCTCTAATGTATCAGCAAAGCTACCCTTTTTCTCTCTTACAATAGGTGAAAGAATTGTGATTTTAGCACCATTTGGGAGTTTAAGAATTTGATCTATAATATCACTTGCACTCATTTGAGATACTACTTGATCGCATTTGGGGCAGTGCTGAATACCTATTCTAGCATATAAAAGTCTTAGATAATCATAAATTTCAGTAATCGTTCCAACTGTAGAGCGAGGGTTTTTACTAGTGCTTTTTTGATCAATTGCTATAGCTGGGGTTAATCCTTCGATATGATCGACATCTGGCTTGCCAACTTTATCAAGAAATTGTCTAGCATAGCTTGAGAGAGATTCTATATATCGTCTTTGACCCTCAGCATATAAAGTATCAAATGCAAGCGTACTCTTACCGCTTCCACTAAGACCAGTAAATACTACTAATTTATTTTTTGGAATATCTAGGTTAATATTTTTTAGATTATGCTCTTTAGCACCTCTAATCTTAATCATTTCATTCATCTTTAATCCATATTTTAAATAAAATCTTGGATTATATCTAAAATTTAATAATAAGATATTTGTCTAATTATAAAATCCAAATTTAACACTATTTGAAATTTCTAAACAAGATGGCCAAAGTGTGTAAAATCTAATACCTTTATACTCTAATTCAATCTTATAAAATAGCCCAATAAAACTCTTGCTTATTACATTTGCTTCAAACTCTCCGCCCATATAAATTTCTGAATAAGCAAATATATTATTGCGAGACTTAATCCAATCAAAAAACTTATCTTGAGATGTTAAATCACTATGTATATAGTTCAATCCACCTAGCATTTGAGCGCTTTTTTCATCTTTTACACTATAAAAAAGCTTATTTGGAGTACCAATATCTAAAATTTTACCACCATCAATTAAAGCTATTTTATCACTTAAATAATAAGCATCATCAATATCATGAGTAACAACAATAGCAGATAAGCCCTCTTTTTGAATCATCTCTTTTAATTCTACTCTTAAAGCTTGCTTTAATCCTTGATCTAAATTTGAAAATGGCTCATCTAAAAGTAGTAATTTAGCACCAGCAGCAATTGCCCTAGCAAATGCAACTCTTTGGGCTTGTCCTCCTGAGATTTGATCTGGCTTTTTATTCTTTAACCCTTGTATGCCAAATTTAGCCAAAAGCTCATTTATTTTATCATCTGCTTCTTTTTTGCTTAGTTTATTTAGAGCAAAAGCGATATTATCATATACGCTAAGATGAGGAAAAAGAGCATAATTTTGAAACATAAATCCAACATTTGATCCACATCTTAACTCATCGTATTGACTATTTTCTAATTTAGCAATACATCTTAAAAGCGTACTTTTACCACTTCCACTACTACCTAAAATAGATAAAATTTCATTACTTTTAAGACTTAAATCAATCCCTTTTAAAACCTCATTTTGACCAAATTTTTTATGCAAATTTCTAATTTCTAGCACGTTTTGCCTTTATAAATATATGGGTAAAAATCAATACAAATAACGATAACACCACTATCATTAAAGATGGTAATGCACTATCGTAAATTCTCTCATCAGTAGCATACCAAAACGCCTTAACACTCAATGTCTCAAAACTAAATGGCGATAGCATACGAGTAAGTGGTAACTCCTTAATAGTATCTATAAATACAACTAAAAACGAGAGTAAGAAAAACTGCTTTAATAGCGGCATATATAGCTTTATCATTAATATAAAATAGCTTGGGCGTAGCATATATCCAGCCTCATCAATAGATGTATGAATTTTAGCAAAACCACCATCAATAGAGTATATAGCAGTAGCTAAAAATCTAACTACATAGGCAAAAATTAAAACGCTAAATGATATTCCTAAAATTGCCACATTAAAAATCTCACCTATAAATGCAGCTGCTATCATAAGACTTACACCAATAGCAGCCCCTGGAATAGCATATCCTACTGAACTAGCCTTAAGTATCCAAAAGCCAAATTTTCCACCTTTGCTTACTCTTGCTACAAAACACAAAATAAATGCTAAAATAGTAGTAACAAGCCCAGTAACTCCAGCTAAAATAAGCGAATTTAAACTCAAAATATAAAAATCAATTTCAAAAAGCTTATAATCTTTAAGCCCCCAATATCCAAGCCATATAAATGGCAATATAAATCCTATAAATAATATTATAAAACAATATAGAGTTGCTACTATGGATTTAAATTTGCTAAGATCTCTTTTTTGAATAAACTCACTAATATCTTGATTAAAGCTAAATTTGCTCTTTTGACGCTCTTTATACTCTACATACATAAGAACAAAAACACAAAGCATTAAAATTGCTGAGAGCGCACTTGATGAGTATGGATCTCCAAGATCATACCAAGTTTTAAAAATCCCTGCACTAAATGTATCTACCCCAAGATACGCACTAGCTCCATAATCGCTCAAAACCTCCATAAGCACAAGCATAAGCCCAGCTATAATGCTTGGCATAGCTATCTTAATACTAACTTTATAAAATATCTTAAATTCGCTATATCCATGGATTTTTCCAACTTCATAAATAGCCATTGATTCGCTCTTAAAAGCTGACTTTGCAAATAAATATACATATGGATATAAAGATACACTAAGCACAAAAATAACGCCATAAATATTAAAAATATCGATTCTAAAACCAAATATACTTTCAAACTCAGCCCCATAATCCATAATTCCAACATAAACAAAAGCCAAAATATAAGCTGGAATAGCAAGTGGTAAAATTAGTAAATTTTCTAAAATTCTAGAGAGATAAAAATTATAATTACTAACCAAATAAGCCGTAGAAACGCCCAAAATATAGCAAATTATTAGCACAAAAAAGGCCACTATAAATGTATCTTTAACAAATCTAAAAAATAAAAACTCAAAAAAATGGCTTAAATTTCCACTAATTTGAGCTAGTCTTGACTCATCACTACTAGCAAAAGCCTCAAATAGATATGAACCAAATTCGATAAAAATACTAATAACAGGAACAACAACTAAAAAAGCTATAAAAAGCCCAAGGGCCTTTATAGCTTTTGTTTTATCTCTCATCTAAATCCTACTTCATCATAAATAAGCACTGCATCTTTTACATTATCTGCGATTTTTGATACTTCTATGCTATCTTCTTTAAATTTACCAAATGATTTAACTACATCTGAAGGTTCTACATCACTTCTTGCTGGATACTCATAGTTGATATTTGTTAGCATTGTTTGAACCTCTTTGCTTAGCATAAACTCCATAAATTTCTTAGCTGCTTCTTGGTTTTTACTTGATGCTGTCATAGCAATTCCGCTTACATTAATATGCGCACCACGGCCATCTTGATTTGGGAATATTATACCAATTGAGTTACCTACCTCTACATCTTTTGGATTTTTAGATGTTCTTAGAAGTCCTATATAATAAGTATTCATAACAGCATATGGAGCTACGCCAGATACCATCTGTCTAGCTTGGTCTCTATCGCCACCTTTTGGAGGCATTGCTAAATTATCCAATACTCCTTTAGCCCATTTTTTAGCCTCTTCTTTGCCATCATTTGCAATAATTGAAGCAAGTAAAGTTTTAGAGTATGGAGCTGTTGCGCTTCTTACTAAGATTTTACCTTTTAGTTCAGGTTTTGCTAAATCTTCATAATTTTTTACCAGATTTGGATCGATTTTAGCGTTTTTATCATATGCGATAATTCTTGCTCTTTTAGTAATAGCAAACCACATATCATCTTTATCTCTTAAATTTGGAGCTATTGTATCTTTTAGAAATTTAGAATCTACTGGGGCTAATACATTTGCATTTTTAGCCTCAGTCAAATTTGAAACATCAGCAGTTATAAATATATCTGCTGGAGAATTCTTACCTTCTAATTGTAATCTTTTAATTAGCTCAGGCGCTCTTGCAGTTGTGTGATTTATCTTAATACCAGTTTGAGCCTCAAATTTTTTATATATCTCAAAGTCAGCATCATAGTGTCTAGCCGAATATACATTGAGTTCAGCTGATACCAAAGTCGTAGCACTAAGTAGTGCAGCTATGATAATCTTTCTCATCATTTTCTCCTAAAATTTAATTTTGATGGCGAAATATTAGCTATAAGAAGTAAATATTCTGTAAATGATAATAGTTATTAATTTCTATTGAATTAAATTTGGGTCAATAATTATTAAATTTAAATATAGCTTGAAATAAAATTTTAAATCAAAATTATAATAAAGTGTTACTAAATTACACATTTTTATAAATTTTTTCCTGAATTTAGGCTTAAATTTATTAAATTTGAGATATTGCTGATATAATGCAATTTTAAATAATTTCATAATAAAGGTTAACAGATGTCTAATCCAAACATCCCTGTTGACAAGCAGACAAATGCTGTACAAATCATCGGTCTTATTGGCGGTGTTTTAGCAGCTATGCTTGTTTACTACATAATGCCTAGCAATGCTGGCGAGATCGCTACAGCAGCTGCAAATGGCAAAACTCTAAATATCGATGCGCTTCCAGTAGTAGCTGCTATTGCGGTTCTTATGGGTGTATGGTGGATGACTGAAGCGATTGCACTTCCTGCTACAGCTCTTCTTCCAATGGTTTTATTCCCTATTCTTGGTGTTGATACATTTAAAAATGCTGCTGCTCCATATGCTAGTGATACTATTTATCTATTTATGGGTGGATTTGTTCTAGCTCTTGCTATGCAAAAATGGAATCTTCATACTCGTATTGCTCTTGGCATTGTACTTTTAGTAGGTACTAGCCCTAAACGCCTTGTGGCTGGATTTATGATAGCTACTGGCTTTATGTCAATGTGGGTTAGCAATACAGCAACTGCTGTTATGATGCTTCCAGTTGGTCTTTCTGTTCTTCATTTAGTAAGTAAATTAACCGGTAAAGAAAATGGCACAGTAGAAGGCGATTTAAAACACCTTGATGAAGTAAGCCGCAAAGGCACTCAAGGCGGAATAGCAAGTGCTGTAATTCATAAAGGCAAAGATGTAGTAAATGAGATCAAAACTAGAACTAAAGATTATACTTCAAATTTTGGTATCGCTTTAATGCTTGGTATTGCTTATGCTGCTTCTGTTGGTTCACTTGGAACGATTATTGGTACGCCACCAAATGCGCTTTTAGTAGCTCATATGAAAAATGAATTTGGTATTGAGATTGGATTTGGTGAGTGGATGTTAATGGGTGTTCCTTTAGCTGCAATTATGCTAGCTGCTTGTTGGGCGCTTTTGGTTTATGTACTATTTAAACCTGAAATTGATGAGATACCAGGTGGTAGAGAAGTTATTCAAGCAGAATATAAAAAACTAGGTTCAATGAGTAGAGCTGAGTGGTTAGTTGGTATTGTATTTGTACTTGCAGCACTTTGCTGGATATTCCTTGGATTTATATTTAAACATTATGGTATTAAAGTATCAAGCCTAGATTCAGTTATAGCAATGAGCGTTGCTGTATTGCTATTTATTATCCCTGCAAATTCAAATGGTGAGAGATTAATTGATTGGGATAGCGCTAAAAAACTTCCATGGGATATTCTAATCCTATTTGGTGGCGGTCTAGCACTTTCAGCTCAATTTAGCAAAACTGGTCTTAGCTTATGGATTGGACATCAAGTATCAGCCCTTGGATTTATGCCGATTATATTAATTATATTAGTTGTTACAGCTCTTGTTATATTCTTAACAGAGATCACATCAAACACAGCTACAGCTGCTGCATTCTTGCCAGTAATTGCTGGTGTGGCAATTGGTCTAGGGTATGAAGGAGAAAGCGTAATGCTATTTACAATTCCAGTTGCACTTGCTGCTACTTGTGCATTTATGCTACCAGTAGCAACTCCGCCAAATGCTATTGCCTACGGCTCTGGATATGTCAAAATCAGCAATATGATCAAAGCTGGTTTATGGTTAAATATAATAGGTGTATTCCTAATCACACTAACAGTTGTATTCCTTGCAACTACAGTATTTGGACTAAGCTTATAATCTTTTAGCTAGGCGAATTCGCCTAGCTACCTCATCTAAATTTAATACACTTTTTAAATCCAAAATTATTATCAACATAATTTTAATATTTATAAATTATATATTGTAATAAATATACAAATTTAATTAATAAATTTGATTATTCCAATAATCATTGAGAAAAAAATATGATATAATTATGAACTATGTAATTTATATTAACATTATAAAAATTAATAAGATAGAAAGATTAAGGTATGAAAATTTTACTTTGCATCTTTGTATTTGTTATAATAGGCTTTGCAAAGTGCCAACTAGTGCAAAAACCTAGTAATGATATAAATAGCGTAGATGTTAGCCAAACACAAATAGCATATAGCAATCTCAAAAACTTATATATAGCAGATCTTAAAACCTACAAAATCCTATCTTTAATAGATATAAAATCTGATAAAATCAATGTAATTAAATTTAATAATCTAAATCTTATAATCGGCCTAGATAGTGGCTATGCTATACAAATCAACCCAAAAGGGGTTAAATCAATTCTAATTGACCCGACAAAAACCAATATAATAGATGGAATTACATCTATAAATTTTATCAAAGATAAGATTATATTTACTCTTGGCAATGCAACTTTAATAATCTATGATACAGTTAATAATATATATAAAAAATCAAATTTAAACCTAAACTCAAAGATAACTGCTACACATATAATTGACAACGCTCTTTATATCGCTAGTTTTGATAGAAATATATATAAAGTTGAATTAGATACGCTAAAAATCGATAAAATTATGCAAACATCAAATTTACCAACTGCAATGATAGATTTAAATCAAGAACTAATCATAGGACTAATAGATGGCAATATAATCTATAAAGATAAAATTTATAAAATCTCAAACAACCAAATAAGCACAATAAAAATTTATAAAGATAATATTTATATTGGCGATTGGGATTCAAATTTATATATTTATGATTTAAATCTAAATTTAAAAAATAGCATAAAAATCGGCTATGATTCAATTTTGGATATGTTTATTAGTAAAAATAGTCAAATAATATTATGGAATCGTGCTATTTTTTCTTGTAATTTTGGTATTGAGTAATTGATACAAATTCTATAAAAGGAGAGCTTTATGTATAGTTTTATCAAAAAGCCATTAGTGCTTGGCGCTGGCTTATGTTTGAGCTTATCTAGTCTTTTTGGCGCTAGCGAGCTTGAAACTATCATGAAAGAGCGTAACTTGAGCGAGAAGGATATTTTAGCTGCGGCTAAAACCTATCAACCAAGTGGGCGCAAAGACGAATATATCGTCTTTAGTTCTGGCGGTCAAAGTGGTCAAGTAATCGTATATGGTGTTCCATCTATGAGAATCTATAAATACATAGGTGTATTTACTCCAGAGCCATGGCAAGGTTATGGCTACGATAATGAGAGTAAAGCTGTGCTAAAAGGTGGAGCTATCAGAGGCAAAGATATAACTTGGGGTGATACTCACCATCCAAATTTCACAGAAAAAAATGGTGAATATGTGGGCGATTATCTATTTATCAACGATAAAGCAAACCCAAGAACAGCTGTAATCAATCTTCATGATTTTGAAACCACTCAAATCGTGGTAAATCCAATTATGAAAAGCGAACACGGCGGTAGCTTTGTTACTCCAAATACAGAGTATGTAATCGAAGCTAGCCAATACGCAGCTCCATTAGATAATAATTATCATCCAATCGAAGAGTATGAGTCTGTATATAGAGGTGCGATTACATTTTGGAAATTTGATTATCCAAAAGGTAAAATTGATGAAAAAGCTTCATTCTCACTTGAGCTTCCTCCATATATGCAAGACTTAAGCGACGCTGGTAAGGGTGAATCAATGGGTTGGGCATTTACAAATAGCTTTAACTCAGAGATGTATACTGGTGGTATTGAAAAGGGTCTTCCTCCATTTGAAGCTGGTATGAGTAGAAATGATACTGACTACATGCATATGTATAACTGGCAAATTCTAGAAAAACTAGCAAAAGATCCTAAAAATTACAAAATAATCAACAATCACAGAGTTATTCCTATTAGTGTAGCTGTAGCTAATAATGCACTATTTTTAGTTCCAGAACCAAAATCTCCACATGGTGTAGATGTAAGTCCAGATGGTAGATATATCCTAGTAGGCGGTAAGCTAGATACTCACGCTAGCGTATATGACTTTAGAAAGATGAAAGCTTTAATAGATAAAAAGGAATTTGCAGGTAAAGATCCTTTTGGAATTCCAATTTTAGATATGCAAAAATCTTTGCATGGTCAAGTAGAACTAGGCCTTGGACCACTTCATAACTCTTTTGATTCTAAAGATGGCGTGGTTTATACCTCACTATATGTAGATAGTCAAATCGTAAAATGGGATTATAAAAAGTTAAAAACTCTAGATAGAGTAAATGTCCATTACAATATTGGCCACCTTGATACAATGGAAGGTAAATCTGCTAAACCTATTGGAAAATATGCTCTAGCTCTTGATAAATTATCAATCGATAGATTTAATCCGGTAGGCCCACTTCATCCACAAAATCACCAATTAATCGATATAACTGGTGCAAAAATGGAATTAATCTATGATATGCCAATTCCTCTTGGAGAACCTCATGATGTTATCTCAATTGCAGCTAGCAAATTAAAACCTGCAATGACATATAAAATGGGTACAAACTCAAGAACAGGTGAGCAATCAGTAGGTATGACTCTAGCAGGCCAAGAAAGAATTGAAAGAGATGGCAAAAATGTAACTGTATATGCTACTCTTGTTAGAAGCCATATAAATCCTGAACATATAGAAGTAAATAAAGATGATAATGTTACTATCTATCTAACTAACCTAGAAAGAGCTCAAGATGAGACTCACGGCTTTGCAATTGACCTATACAATGTCCATGCATCTATTGAACCTGGTAAAACTGCAAGTGTGAATTTCAAAGCTGATATGGAAGGTGTATTCCCTTACTACTGTACTGAGTTTTGTTCTGCTTTACATCTAGAGATGATGGGATATCTATATGTCAAAGATCCTAAGAAAAAATATGAATCAGTCAAAAAAGCAAAACTAAAAGAGTTAAGCCCAGCTCAATTAGAAGCTGAATACAAAAAAGTAATCGCTACAAATAAAGCAACTGATGATGTTATCCAAAGTGTTGTTAAATTCTTAAAAGAAAAACACTTTGAGAAATATCCAAAAGTTAAACAACTTGTTGAAGATGCACTAGATCAATATGGTAAAATTCCTGAAGTAAAAGCAAAAGCTGATGAAGCTTATAAAAAAGGCGATGTCAATGGCGCTATTCTTTGGGAGTATCAAGTATGGCAATATATGGTTAAAACTGCTGATGTTGGTCTAAGAGCTAAAAACAACCTAACAAAAGCCCTTGCTACACCTATGACAGCTGTGCAAGCTCGTGGTGAAGAAGCTTATTTAAAAGGTGGATGTAATGGTTGTCATGTTATCGGTCAAGTAAGCTCAGGTCCAGATTTAACCGGTGTTCTTCTAAGACATGAAAATGCTGAACAATGGGTGTTTGATTTTATTAAAGATCCAGCTAGTAAGTATGAAGAAGATTATGTTAAAGCTATGATTAACTTCTTTAATCTAAGAATGCCAAATCAACATATGACTGACCAAGAGATCAAAGATATAATTGAGTATCTAAAATGGATCGATGAAAATGCTGGATTGTATTAAAATTTAGCAAATGGGGCGGAGATTCCGCCTCATTAATTAAATTTATTATCCGCCCAGATGGACTGATAGTAAATTTAATTAAAGGAGTAAAAATGAAAAGGTATCAACTCTATACAATACTAGCTCTAATTTTAATGACTGTGGGATTTACTATTCCTGTAATTGCATATCATGGTGTAGCCAATAAGATTAAAAATGGTGCTGAGATTCCAAGTTATGTATATCCAATCTATAATATCTACACTAAAATTCAATATAAAAATCATCTAATGGCACCAGAAGTTAGAAATGATTTAGCAAAAATGATAGAAACAAGATCTGAAATTGGAGTACCAAGCCTTCCTATATGGTATGTATCTTTAGAGGCTCCTAACTATCCTAAAGAGGCCTTTCCAGATGGAATTCCAGTATATTTTCATGTAGATGGTTATAGTGGTGATGTGCATGAAATGAATACTATAAACCACTATATAGGTATGTATCCTATGGAGCATGGTGGCAATGTAGAAAGAGCAATTGCGCCATATTATTTACTTGTTGCTACTATCTTTATGTTGCTATATCTATACTATAACGGTAAAGGAAATTCGCTATTACTAATCCCTACAATTATCGCTCCAGTACTATTTATGAGTGCATTTACTGGCTGGCTATACTGGTATGGTCATAATATGCAAGAATGGGGCGCATTTAAGATTAAACCATTTATGCCAACAGCTTTAGGCGATGGTAAAGTGGCGCAATTTACCACTCACTCATACCCTACCATAGGATTTTGGGTTATGATTGCTATGAGTGTTTTATCGATTTTAGCGATATTTTCTAAAAATAAATATCTTAAGGAAAATGCGTGAAAAAACTCTGCCTCACAGCTCTGCTATATAGCTTTACTTTTGGAAATGACCTACAAGATGCTATAGATAGCGCAAGTAGTGGAGATATAATAGAGCTTGGCAGTGGAGTTTATAGTGGTAATATCATTATAAATAAGCCAATTACTATAGATGGAAAAGATAAAAGTGCGATAATAAAAGGCGATGGAAAAGGCGATGTGATAAAAATCACAAGCCCAGGAGTAAAGCTATTAAATTTAACCATAGAAAATAGCGGAAACTCCCACACTACAATAGATTCAGCCATAAGTTGCGATAAAGCAAATAAGATTGAGATTATAAATAATATTATTAAAGATTCGCTTTTTGGTGTTAATTTTAAACAGTGCAATGACTCTAAAATAGTTGATAATTATATCACATCAAAGCCAGTTGATTTAGGTCTTAGAGGTGATGGAATTCGTCTATGGTATAGCCATGATAATATAATACAAAACAATCATCTATACAAAAGCAGAGATATGGTTGTATGGTATTCTAGCAATAATCAAATTCGTAAAAATTATGGCGAATATGGCAGATATTCACTACACTTTATGTATGCTGGAAAGAATTTAGTTGAAGAAAATATATTTAAATATAACTCTGTTGGTATATTTTTTATGTTCTCCTCAGGAACAACTGCTAGAAAAAATCAAGTTTTAAACTCTACTGGTGCCTTTGGAGTTGGTATTGGTATGAAAGATACTAGTGATTTTATAATACAAGATAATATATTAGCCTATAATGCTAGAGGGTTATATCTAGACCAATCCCCGTTTCAACCAGGCACTACAAATGTTTATGAAGATAATCAGATATTATACAACACAGTTGGAGTTCAATTCCATGCTACTCAGCATAAAAGCATATTTAATCGTAATGATTTTATAGGCAATATGGAAGTCGCTATAAATGATACTCCTGGTTCAAAAATAGATATAAATGAGTGGAGTAATAATTACTTTGATGATTATGCTGGATTTGATAGAGATAAAGATGGAATTGGTGATATAGAGTATAAGAATTTTACCTATCTTGACTCACTTTGGCAATACTATCCAAATTTAAGACTATTTTATGGAAGTGCTATTATGAGTATTTTAAACTTCATCTCTAAACTTGCCCCATTTTCTGAACCAGAGCTATTAATCACAGATACAAGTCCGCATATGGAGCCATATCATGAATAGAAGAGAATTTGGCATTTTTAGCATTGCTGCGATTGGATGTGCTGCTGGTAGTGGAGTTTTAATAAATAAATTCTATGAACCAAAACTACACCTTAGACCACCAGGAAGTGTTAAGAATTTTGAATCTTTATGCATCAAATGTGGCCAGTGTGTTCAAGTCTGTCCATATCATAGCATTGAACTTTTAGGGCTTGATGATGGGATAAATTTAGCCTCAGCATATATCAATCCAAGCAAAAGAGGCTGCTATCTATGTGATCTATTTCCTTGTGTATTAGCCTGTCCTAGTGGCGCACTAGACCATAGTATAAACTCTATAAAAGATGTTAAAATGGGAGTTGCTGTAGTAAGAGATATACAAAAATGCTATGCAACGCTAAATAAAAATGTAAGTCAAGATGATATTAGCATCTTACTAAATCGCCAAACCTATAACCAAAGAGAGAGCGATGCTAAAAAGATTATAGAAGATAATATTGATAAAAGCTGCTCATTATGTGTAAATTCTTGTCCAGTTGATGAGGCTATAAGTTTTATACAACTAAATGAAAAAAAGGTTGTAAAAATAGAGTCAAATTGCGTAGGATGTGGAGTTTGTCAAGAAGTATGCTTTGCTGGAGTGATTGAAATCTTACCACAAAAAAGCTATAGCGAAATTTATGAGGAATCAAAATGAAAAAGTCAATTACGATTATACTAAGTGCAATAATATTTCTAGGATGTTCAAATCAAACAAATTCTAAAAACGATCCGCAAGAGTCAAACAAAACAGCTACTACAAACTCAATTACAATCAAAAAAGGCAGCAGTGCTAATCAAACAAAATCTGATGAATGGGTAGTATATGATATAGATGGAAAGAAAAATATCAAATTTGGAGTTGGCGAATCAAACGAAACTACAAAATCTATTGGCGCTATTGCCTTTACTAGGCCACCACTTCAAAGTATAAATAAAGCCTTGCTAAGAGGTCAATTAAGTAAAAATTTCATTACCAAATGCTCAGCCTGCCATGATGATTATGCCAATGGAATCATTGGTCCATCGCTATTGGATAAGACAAGCGAGCAAATATATGATATGATAATTGCATATCGCACTAAAACAAAAGCTAATATATTAATGGCAGATCTTGTAAAATCAATGGATGATAAAGAGGTGGCAGATATTGCCAATGAAATTAGCCAATTCAATGAACAATTTAGGAGTAAAAAATGAATATAGGCAAAGTAATAGCTCTATTTTTGGGCGGTTTGATTGTTGTTTTAATGCTTTTTATGCTATTTAGCTCTGATAGCCCAACTCAAGCAACACAAGAACCAGTAAAAAATGAACCAAAGCCAGTTACGCAAACTACTAGCAATTCAAGTGAGTTTCAAACAAGCGATGAGTTAAATAAGATTAAAGAGTTAAAACAAAGCGTATCTGTAAGCAGCGATGGAGTAAGCAAGCTATATTTACAAAGTTGCGCACCATGCCATGCTAAAGATGGCTCTGGAATCTTAGCTCCATCAATCATTGGCAAAAGCAAAGAAGATATTCTAGCTAGATTAAACGAGTATAAAGCTGGTAAAATACCAAATAGTTTAATGGAAGGACTTTTAGATAATGTCAGCGATGAGAATTTAACAATTCTAGCTGAAGAGATATCTAAATTTAAATAAATATCATGAATAAATATCAAGGCCGCCAAACAGTAGCAAATGCTAGCTTTCTCTCAACTTTTATAACCACAACAAAAGATGGCAAAAAGCGTCCTAGTATAAGATTTTACCGATATTTTACGATGATTTTGATTCATCTTTTGTTTGTGCTTTCATTTGTAGCAGATATTCAAGTTATTGAAGGCGATATTACTGGGTCTAGAATGCTAGGCTTTCATCTAGCTGATCCATTTATCACCACCGAAGTTATACTTAGCAGAGGACAATTACCTATAAATTTACTTATTGGTACATTTACTATTTTGGCTTTTTATATGCTTTTTGCTGGGCGTGCTTTTTGTTCGTGGGTCTGTCCATATAATTTTTTTGGCGAATTTGCTGAGAGATTAAATGCTAAATTAGTTAGCAAAAAAATAATCAAAAAAAGAGAATTTGATACAAAAATCAGATATATATTTTTGCTAGCTTTTTGGATTTTAAGCTTAGTGAGTGGATATTTAATATTTGAGATTTTTAATGTTGTAGGCATAGTATCAAGATTTATCATATATGGATATAGCGCTGCAATTTGGTGGGCTGTTTTGGTATGTTTAGCTGAAGTATTCTTTAGTAGAAGATTTTGGTGTAGATATGTTTGTCCTATTGGAACACTATATTCATTATTATCTAAATTTAGAGCTATAAAAGTTAGCTGGAATAAGGAAAAATGCGATCACTGTGCTGTATGTATGGATGTTTGCATTGTCCCAAAAGTTCTAGAAATTACAAAGTCTAAAAATAAAGATATTCCAGGAGAGAAATTTAGTATAATAAGCGGGGATTGCACTATGTGCGGTAGATGTATCGATGTGTGCCATCAAGATGCTTTAAATTACGAAAATAGGCTTAAAAAGCTTTTATAAGGATTGATATTGATAAAAATAGAAAACTTAACTAAAAAATTTGGCTCTCAAATTATTCTAAATAACTTAAATTTAAATATTCAAGATGGTCAAAAAGTTCTAATAATGGGACAAAATGGAGCTGGAAAATCTACTTTAATGAAGGCGATATTAGGTGAGTTAATCTGCGATAGTGGCTCTATATTCATAGATAATATCAATCCAATTATAGATAGAAAAAATGCTTTAAGATATCTAAGTTTCGTCCCTCAAACTCCACCGCCTCTTAGACTTAGTGTCGCTCAACTATGTGAATACTCTATAAGCTCAACCAAAACAGATCTAAATAATATAATAAATTATCTAAAAGAGTTAGATTTAAACTATGAAACAGAGCATAAAAAGCCATTTTATAAGCTCTCAGGCGGTATGAAGCAAAAGGTATTAATCGCTCTAGCTCTTGCAAGAGATTCAAAGACTATACTCTTTGATGAGCCTACTGCCAATCTCGATCCCCAAGCTAGAGAGAAATTTATAAATATATTAAAATCCAAATTTCAATCTCACACACTTATTTTTATCTCTCACAGAATAAGCGAAGTCAAAGGCATAGTAAATCGTGTTGTAGAGATGGATTTAGGCAATATCATTAAAGATAGCGAGGTGTGATAATGAAAAATTTAATCCTAATAGCAAAAATTGATATACAAGAGACATTTGCTTCAAAGTGGTTTTTATTCTATTTGCTTACCTTTGCTGGATTGATAGCAATATTTTTTGTAACTGGAGTTGTTGATAGTAGAGTTGCTGGATTTAGCGGACTTACTAGAATGCTTTTGCTATTTATTCAAATTTGTGTAATAATCTTGCCAATCTTTATTCTCATCACAACTGTGCGAAGTATAAACTCAGATAGAGAAACTGGCGCTTTAGAGTATCTTCTTAGCTTTCCAATATCGCTTAAAGAGTACTATTTTGGCAAAGCCTTAGGGCGTGCATTTACAGTCTTTTTACCTATATTTATAGCTCTTATCTTATCGCTTATTATAGCTATTTTTAAAAATGTAGATATTCCTTGGGGGGTATTTTTTTATTACACCTTATTGCTTTTAGTGCTATCTTTTGCCTTTTTATCGTTTGGATTTTTAATCTCAAGCCTTATTAAGAGTAGCGAACTTGGGCTTGGATTTTCATTTTTATTTTGGCTATTTTTGTTAGCATTTTTAGATCTTGCATTAATAGGCCTAATGATGCAAAGCTCAATAAATGAAAATATCATCTACTCCATCTCATTAGCAAACCCTATGCAGGTTTTTAGAATC
>JAFVMP010000120.1 GCA_017506845.1 Campylobacter sp. | reverse complement strand
GCTAATTTATCACCCTTTGAACCTTCGTTCAGAGGGATTTTATACCGTAAGTTTTAAAATTTAATTAATTGGTGAGCATCTTTAAAAACTGCTAAATTTTTTTATTTATATTATCTATATTTGCTGCAGTACCCCCTATACGCTTTAGCACCTCGCGAAATTGAAGAACATTTAAAAAATAGACATGGTTTTGATATTGATGGTATCGATGAAGAACTTTTTATAATTGATGATGATAACGGGCTTTATCCTTATGATGCTGATTTGGCATCAGCGTGGGAGCGTTATGAAATTTTAAAAAATATTGATGATATAAAAACATATATAAAAGAGCTAGAGTGTGATTATATTAAATTAGCAGATACTATCATATATGAAAGATAAAGATATAATAACTCAAAAAGCTCGTAATCTAAATACACCTGTAACTCATTATGGATGCATAAAAATGACAGCTTATTGCGAATTAACACCTGCGTTATTATTTAGCCAACTAGAATTAGAATTAATTAAAGAAGAAGCTCAAAAAAAATAATCTATCGCTCAAAAAGTATTTAAGTAAAAAAATAAATGAAGAGCTTTAAGCTCTCCATTTATTTTCTATTGCTATCATCAAATATTATCTTATAAGCTATAATATCATTGCTATCTGAAAACTCTTTAACAAAATCAACTTTATTGAAATAACCATCGCTAAGTTCAGATGAGCTTGGCTTTAGGACTAATCTATCAACTTCAGTTGATTTATATTTTTTTGGAATAGATAGTAAATCTCTGAATTGTTTTTTAGTCAAGGTTAGCTCTTTTTCACCTTTAAAATTTGATTTTACATTTTTAAACTGAATAAGTATTCTAAAAATAGATTTTGAATATTTGCTTTTAATACCGCAAAATTCATGTAAATTAAAATATAAGTATCTACTAAAACTAAATAAAAATTCTTTAGCTTTTTTATTTCTAATGATAATATTTGTTTATTTCTATAAGCCTTTATCGAATTTACATAATAGCTTATAATATGCGACAACATCAAAACTAAATATTAATATTAGATTATATAAAATCATCTAATAAATTTAAATGATTTTATATAATATCTATCTTAAAAAAATGATTTATTCATCAAATTTAGAAGCGCTTTGAATTTTACTCTTTGTATTTTCTAATGAATGGTTTTCTATAATTGCAATTATCCCTTTTAATAACCTAATCGAAGCATCGATCTCAACCTTTCTAGTAGAAATGCTCTCAATATTTGCCCCTACGCTTATGCCCTTAGCTAAGCCATATTTATATAAAAACTCAAACATATCAAGGCTAAGCTTTACTGAGCTCTCTAGTGCATCATCACTATCAAAAATTCTATTTTTAGATAGATTGCTTACAGATATACCAAGCCACTGCATAAACTCATATGTTTTTTCATTACCACATGGTGTAAATGTGAATATAATTGGAGTATTTTTGATTCCTAAGGCAGCAAAATCATCTAAAAATTTCTTAGCTGTTTCAATATCATAAACAGCTTGAGTTATAAAAAACTCACATCCCTTAACACGCTTAGATGCTACACGCAAATCTTCATCGTGTTTTTTAGTGTGTCTTTCAGGAATGCATATACCACCAAGTGTTAAATTGCTAGCTATTTCCTTTTTCATTTTATATGCATCATTTAGACTAAGCTTTGGCGTATCAATAGCCGAACTAGCACCTACAAATATACTAATTGCATCGCTATGAGTTTGTAAAAACTCTTTAAATTCAGTCTCATTATAGTTACCTACAGCCTTATAAATTACAGCTTCATATCGATTTTGTAAATAGTCTTTAGCATAAATTTCAGGCTTTATTGTACGAACAAATTCAAATGTTCTATTACTAGAGTTGCGATTACTCTCATCTTGAAGGTCGTATATTACAAGACCATCTATCTTTATACCATCAAGCCTACTAAGCTGTCTAAGTGCTATCTCTTTAGCCTCATCATGACTTAAGCTAATCTTAGGCGGTGTAAGACCATATAGAACAATTCCGGATTTACCTTGCTTTATTTTAGTTTTTAGCATATGACTCCAAATTTACTTAAGAGAGCCAACCGAAGTTAGCTCTATAAATAAATTAACTCATACGGATGATTTTAACTGCTTTTACCATATTTTCTAGGCTTGGTTTTACCTCTGGCCATTTGCGAGTTTTTAGCCCACAATCTGGATTAATCCATAGTTGAGATTTAGGTAAAACTTCTAATAAAGCATTGATCTGTGCAGCAATCTCTTCAACTGTAGGGATACGAGGGCTGTGGATATCATACACACCTGGGCCTACTTCTTGTTTATAGCCTACAGATTTAAAGATTTTTAGAAGTTCATTACCACTTCTAGCTGTTTCAATACTAATTACATCAGCGTCCATTGCTTCTATTGTTTTAATAATATCGTTAAATTCAGAATAGCACATATGGGTATGAATTTGAGTAGAAGCATTAGCAGCGCAAACGCTTAGTTTAAAGCAATCAACTGCGAATTTTTCATATGCTGGGATATTTTCTTTACGAAGTGGATATCCCTCTTTAAACGCAGCTTCATCAACTTGAATTATTTTGATACCAGCTTTTTGTAAGTCATCTATCTCATCATATATACAAAGTGCAAGCTCTTTGGCAATTTCACTTCTTGGTTTATCATCTCTTACAAAGCTCCAGTTAAGGATAGTTACAGGGCCTGTTAGCATACCTTTCATTATTTTTGATGTGCGACTTTGAGCATATGTAATCCAATCAACTGTCATAGGTGCTGGACGGCTTACATCACCAAATAGAAGTGGTGGCTTAACACAACGACTACCATAGCTTTGAACCCAACCGTTAGC
>JAFVMP010000119.1 GCA_017506845.1 Campylobacter sp. | reverse complement strand
GGTAGCCAATTGGCCTGCTTGTCGCAACGATGCGTGGAAAAAGTTGCTGGAAGCCCGTGCCATCGAAAATATGGCGTAGATGATGAGGGTGCGGATTACTTCGGTCAAACATTCAATGTTCGCCAATTCTACCTAGGATATACAGCTGGTAATACTACTCTTACAGCTGGTCGCCAAGTTCTAGGTACATTCTTCACTGATGATATGGTAGGTACTGGTATTAAGGTGCTTAATAGCGATATTAGCGGATTAACTCTAGTTGGTATGGCGTTTGATAACCTACAAGATGATGCTGATACCGGTACAAGACTTTTATTATTTGGAGCTAACCATAGGGAGTATGTAGATGATAGAAACCTATATGGTGTAGCTGCTATTGGTTCATATGACCCTATTAGCTTCCAACTATGGTATAGCGCACTTGATAGCGTAGTTCAATTATACGCTGCTGATGTAACAGTAGGTGCTAGCCTAGGTGATGTAGATGTAAGCTTGCAAGCTCAAGCAGCTGCTTCAAGTATATGGGCAAATAATGCTGGTGTAAAAGATGCTAATGGAGTAGTTAATACTGTAGCATTAGATGATGCTACATTCTTAGCCGCTAAATTAGGCGCTAAAGGCTTTGGCTTGGATGGTAGCGTGGGTTATATCAATCTAAATACTCAAGGTGATGGTATCTCTTTAATCTCGTTTGAGGACCAAGGGGCCTTTATCACAGCTGGTGAAGATCTGCTAGATTATACAAAATTTGCTTATGATGCAAATATCTACTTTATAACAGCTGGTTATACATTTGCTGATAAAGTAAGAGTAGGTGCTGACTATGTGGGTGCTAGAATTGATGGTGAAATTATAAATGGTAAAGCACTTAATGCAGATGCATATGAAGCAGTAGCTAGAGTAGATTATAAATATAACAAAAAACTTAACTTCAAAGCTTGGTACTCATATGTTGATGTTGATCAATACAATAAAAATAAAAAAGATACCAAACACTTAAGATTTGAAGCTAGATATAACTTTTAATTAATCTTTTTAGGAGCTTAGCTTTAGCTAGGCTCTATTTATACTATTTATCATTTAAACCTAATCATAAATTCAAATTTATTAAAGTCAAATTTAGATAAAATCTTGCTTTATAAATCAAAATTTTGTAGTAAGATAATAAAATAATATATAAAGGATACAAATGAAAAAGCTTTCATTAATTGCTTTGGCTGCTGCGGTGGCTATTAGTTCAGCTGCTGCTAAAGAGATTAAAATCGGTGTAGTTTTACCTATTACTGGTGCTGTAGCAGCATATGGTCAAACAGCGTGGGCTGGTATCAAACTAGCTAATAAATTAGAACCAACACTAAAAAATGGAGATACTATCACTCTAGTATTAGTAGATAATAAAGGCGATAAAGTAGAGACAGCTACAGCCACTACAAGATTAGTAAGCGAAGATAAAGTAAGCGGTCTAATCGGCGCAATGGTTACTGGTAACACTCAACAAGTATTACAAATCGCAGATGAAAAAAAGGTGCCTATGATAGCTCCAGCCGCTACAGCTGATAAGCTACTAGATCGTGCTAAATACGGCGCTAGAGTTACATTTATGGATTCATTCCAAGGGACTAGCTTTGCTTCATGGGCAGTAAGTCAAAATATGAAAACAGCTGTGCTAGTAGTAGATCAATCTACATCATATTCAATCGGTCTAGCAAGAGCCTTTAAAAAAGAGTTTGAAAAACAAGGCGGAAAGCTATTAAAAGAGCTAAAAATCAGTAGTGGCGATAAAGATTTTAAAGCGATAGTATCACAGATAAATAGCTTAAATCCTGATTTAGTATATATGCCATTTTATCATCCAGAAGCTGCGCTGCTAGTACGCCAAGCTAGACAAATAGGGGTAAAATCGCAATTTGCTAGTGGAGATGGTGTATCAAATGATACATTTATCGAGCTTGCTAGTGATGCATCAAATGGATATCTATATACAGATGCATTTGATAGCTCAAACCCACCAACGGCTAAATCAAAAGCCTTTGTAGAAGCATATGCAAAAGAAAATGGAGATAGTAATGTCCCTGGATTTACAGCACTTGGCGCTGACTCATATTACTTGATGGTAGATGCGATGAATAGATGTGCTGATGGGGCTGATAGAGAGTGCGTAAATAAAGAGATTAAAAATAGCAAAAACTTTGAAGGTGTATCTGGTATAATCAATATAGATAAAAAAGGCAACGCAGAACGCTCAATAGTAATCAAAGAGATTGCTGGCGGTAAAGCTATGTATAAAGATACTGTAAATCCTAAGTAATACTTTGAGTTTTTACATAAAATGGTGAGGCTAAAGCCTTTATTCTCGCAACAAAGCCAGCGATAGTTAGTATCGCTGTGCTTTTATGTTGCTCGGATTCTTTAGTGGCGACTTTGTTGTCACGCTAAAAGAACATTAAAATAAATTTCTATATAAGATAATCAACCTTATTAAATTTGGAATAAAAATTGCTTTAAATACAAGAAATTATTTGAATTTACAAATAAAGGACTTGTATGAAAGCGATTAAAATATTGCTTC
>JAFVMP010000118.1 GCA_017506845.1 Campylobacter sp. | reverse complement strand
GAATCTTTGCTTAAAAGTGAGTATTTATATAAAGATTCTAAATCATTAAAGGTAACCCTATACTCATCATCAGCAAATACATCATAAAACTCTATACTATAAGCAACAGGAGTATCATCAGTTACTACAAAACCATCACTACTAAAATTTAAATTAAATGTCTTATTTAAATCATATTGAGAGTTATCTTCCAAAGATGATGAATCTAGCGATGTACTTAGCTTAAAAGTTGCATCAAGACCTATATTGTCCTTTGTATCACTATTTGAAGCATGAGTAGAGACTTTTATATATTTAGTATCTGCTGGTACTGGCAAAATTCCACTATTATAACTATATGGTTTAAGATCTAGCACAGGGTCCTCTGATTCATCAACTGTATAACTACAACCATCAAGCTCTTTTTCATCCTTATCATAACATCTAATAGCTATATTTCTACCAAAATAGCCTGCAATGTGATTCCCATATAACTCTAGAGTTGCATCATATTTATAGCTTAATGCATTTAATTTAGCGTGCATCTGTGCTTCATCATTTAGTGTGATATTTATATCAGATTTCACATTTTCACGATATATATCATCACGATATGCTGAACTCACACTTTCATTAGGACCCAATTCTACATTTTTAATCTCAACCCAATCATCGGCATTTAAAATACCAAATAGCGCAATCAATAATAAAAATTGCTTAAACACATACTCTCCTTAATTATCAAATTTTGAACGATTTTAGCAAAATTAAATTTAATATCGTATAAAAATATTGTATTAAATATAGATAAATTTCTAGTTTTAAAATTAAATGCTTTACTAATTAAATTTAAATAAAATAAATTTCTATATTATTAGAGAATATATTTGATTTTTTATCGTTTAATTTTCTAAATTACTAGACTTTTGGCTTTAAGCAATAATTGATAAACTTAGCTAAGCACAACCGTAGTGCTATATCAATTATATAAAAATATCAATAAAATAATAAGAAGTTCTAGCTATGCAATGATTTATCGCTAATATAGTAAAATATTTAGTATTTTATATAGGAAATTGAATAAATATAAAGAAGGTAATGTTAAACTAAATTTAAATGAAAATAGTGCTAGGATTGCTCCTAGCAAAATATTATTCAGAAACTAGCTCGATATAAGCCATTTCAGCAGCATCACCTTTTCTAACGCGTGTTTTGATTATTCTAGTGTAGCCACCATTTCTATTTACATATTTTGGTGCAATTTCAGTTACTAGTTTATTAGTAGCTTCTTTATCTTGTAAATATGCAAATACATATTTATGAGCATTGAAGTCGCCTTTTCTAGCTCTTGTGATTAATTTCTCTACGTAGCTTCTTAGCTCTTTTGCTTTTGGCAGTGTAGTTTCAATTCTACCAGCCTTAACGATTGCGATCGTAAGGTTTTTAAGCAAAGCAGCACGGTGAGAGCTAGTGCGGCCTAGTTTTCTATATCCGTGATTGTGTCTCATTATCTTTCCTTCGCTTTTATGATTTTAACTCAGCTATCTTTTTTCTGAGTGATTCTTTGCTATCGCCTAGCTTATTCTCGCTAAATGGATAGCCAATTTCAGCCATTACAGCCTTAATCTCATCAAGAGATTTTTTACCTAAATTTTTAAGCTCTTTTAACTCGCTCTCTTCCATCAAAGCAAGCTCACCGATAAATTTAATCTCAGCCTTATCTAAGCAGTTAAAACTTCTAGCTGATAGATTTAAATTTTCAATGCTCTCTAGTAATTTTGAATGCTCACTAGAACCTTGAGATGATGTCATGGCCATATTTACATCTATACTTAAAATATTATTAAATATTGCCATTTGCTTATACATAGCCTCAATTGAGTTTTTAAACGCCTCTAAAGGTGACACCTGACCATCAGTAGTTATAGTTAAAACTATTTTTTCATAGTCTGGATTATCCTCAACTAGGACATTTTCAATCTCATAAACTGCATGTTTAACTGGTGTAAAAAACGCATCAAGAGCGATATAACCACTCTCTACATTCTCTCTGATCTCTTCACTAGGAACATAACCGATACCTTTTTCTATTACCAGTGTAAATTTAAGCTCAGCATCTTCATTGATTGTTGCTAGATATGCTTCAGGATTTACTATACTAACGATATCGTTACATAAATCAGCACCAGTTATCTCTTTTGGCCCTTTGAAACTATACTCGATAACTTCATGTTCTGAGTCGTTTTTTAGCTTAAAACGTAAATTTTTGAGATTTATGATAAATAGTGTTACATCTTCTAGCATACCACGCATACTATCGAATTCGTGCGATACGCCCTCGATTTTAACAGCAGTTGGAGCAAATCCAACTGTACTTGTATAAAGTAGTCTGCGAAGCGGATGAGCTAGAGTAACTGCATAACCAGTTTCAAATGGATATGCTACTATTTTAGCCACATTTTCACTTACTGGGATAACCTCTATATCAGTAGGCATGTAAGCTGATGTTGTTATCTTTCTCATCATACTCTCCTTATTATTTAGAGTAAAGCTCGACTATATATCTTTCCTCAACTGGAATGATAACCTCTTCACGTTCTGGAATTCTAGTAAAAATTCCATATTTTTTATCTTTTTCTACATCAACCCAAGCTACCATGCCTGTTTGATTAGTAAGTTCAATAGCGCGAACGATTTGTGGGTTTTCTTTGCTTTTTTCTATAATTTCGATCTTTTCACCAGCTCTTACTCTATATGATGGGATATCAACTCTTTTACCATTTACAAGGATATGGCCGTGAGTTACTAGTTGTCTTGCAAATCTACGAGTAGATGCAAAACCCATTCTATAAACTACATTATCTAATCTTTGTTCTAGTAAAGAGATAAGAAGCGCACCAGTATTTCCTTCTCTTCTTGCAGCTTCAGCAAATAATCTTCTAAATTGCTTTTCGCTTACACCATACATAAATTTAGCTTTTTGTTTCTCTCTTAATTGTAAGCCATATTCGCTAATTTTTGCTTTTCTTTGTCCGTGTTGGCCTGGAGCGTATGGTCTTTTTTCAACTGCGCTCTTGCCAGCTAGTCTTCTTTCGCCCTTAAGTGCAAGAGATACACCTAGGCGTCTTTCTAATTTTTCAACTGGTCCTCTATATCTTGCCATTATAATTTCTCCTAAATTCTATCTACAATTACACGCGGCGGCGTTTTGGTGGTCTGCAGCCATTGTGAGCTAGTGGAGTTATATCTTTTAGATATAGCACCTTAATTCCTTCTACTGCACCGATACTTTTTACTGCTGTTTCTCTACCGCTACCTGGGCCTTGAACTTTAATACCAACTTCTTTAATGCCGTGTTCTTTAGCTTTTGATAGTGCATCTTCTACGGCTTGTTGAGCTGCGTATGGAGTTGATTTTTTGCTACCTTTAAAGCCTAAACCACCCGCACTGCTCCATGCAATAGCATTGCCCATTTCATCAGTAACTGTAACCATTGTATTATTAAATGTAGCAGAGACATATACGATACCTCTAGCTATATTTTTTTTAACTACTTTTTTCTTAATTACTTTTCTTTTTGCCATATTTTATCCTTATTTAGTAGCAGCACCAACAGTTTTTCTTCTGCCTTTTCTTGTTCTTGCGTTAGTTTTTGTTTTTTGACCACGCACTGGCAGACCTTTTCTGTGTCTTAAGCCTCTAAAGCTACCTAAATCCATTAAAGCTTTTATATCCATAGCTACGCTTTTTCTTAGATCACCTTCAACCATATAGTTTTCTTGGATCTCTTTTCTGATAGCAGCAGCTTCGTCTTCGCTAAGCTCGTAAACTCTCTTATCATAAGAGATACCTACAGCATCAAGAATTTTTCTTGAAGTATATAGACCTATACCATAGATATATGTAAGGCCATACTCAACTCTTTTTTTCTTTGGTAAATCAACACCTGCAATACGAGCCATACCTTATCCTTGTCTTTGTTTATGTTTTGGATTTTCGCAAATTACATGAACTATGCCTTTGCGTTTGACAATTTTACATTTGTCACACATCTTCTTTACAGAAGGACGAACTTTCATTTTAGTCTCCTAAAAATTTATTACCACTTTTACTAGACTGCATTTAGGTCTAAGAACGAGCTTAAACCAACTATTTTTAAAACAGTGGCGCGCTTTAAAAACACTTCTTTGCCTAGTTAAATGCAAAGCTCAAAATAATACCCTAATTTTGCTTTAAATTTTATAAATTTGAATTTAAAAATTAAAAATAATTAAAATGATTTTGGTTTAACAGAGCTTCAGCTCTGTTAAAGGATTAAGAATTTAAAAACTTCTCTAAATCTGCTTTTGGATCTTTGCCAATTAACGATAAATTATATTTTTCTACTAAGAAATTTAATATTTCACTATTTAAAAATTTTGGCAAACTAGGCCCTATATGAATATTTTTTACACCTAAATATAAGAGTGCTACTAAGATTATTATAGCTTTTTGTTCCATCCACATTAACACTATTGAAAGTGGTAAATCGTTGATGGCAATCCCTGTAGCTTCGCTTAAAGCCATAGCTATTTTTACTCCGCCATTACTATCATTACACTGACCTAAATCTAAATATCTTGGGATATTTGTCCCTTCAATTAGACCAAAATCTATATCATTAAATCTAAATTTACCACAGCTTGAAGTTAATATCACGCAATCTTTTGGCACACTAAGAGCCAACTCTCTATAATACTCTCTGCCTTTGCCTGGTGCATCGCATCCTGCTATAACAAAAAATCTACGAATTTTACCGCTTTTAATCGCCTCTAAAATCTCACCGGCCATAGGTAAAATAGCCTTATAATGATGACCCGTGCTGATTACTTCATCACTATCAAAGCCACTTACATCATCAAGCTCTAAAGCCTTATTAATTAGCGGAGTAAAATCATCGCCATTAATATGAGCTATACCTTTAGTACTTGCAATATCATATCCAAATAATCTATCACTATATGTAGCACTTTTACGAAGTGGAACAATGCAGTTTGTAGTCATCAAAATAGCTCCACCAAATTTATTAAAAAGATCAGTTTGATCAAACCATGCCTTACCTAAATTTCCTTTTAAGTGTGGATACTTTTTAAGCTCTGGATAACCATGCGCTGGAAGCATTTCAGAGTGAGTATAGATATTGATTCCTTTATCTTTAGTCTGTTCTAGCAACTCTTTTAACGCATGAAGATTATGTCCGCTTACTAAAATAGCTTTGCCTTCTGCTTTGTTTTGACTGATTTTCACAGGAGCTGGAATACCAAATTTGTTAGTATGAGCATTGCTTAAGATATCCATAACTTCTACGCCAGCTTTGCCTACTTTTAGTAGTTGTTCAATATGCTGATCAAAATTGAAATTCATATTTGTAAGTGTAAAATATAGAGTTTGAGCCATTACATCATCTACATTTTTTGTATTAGCTCCTAATTCATTTGCATGATGGCGGTACGCGCTTAAACCCTTTAGGGCAAATATCATCATATCTTGTAGTCTTGCTAGCGTAGCATCTTTGCCACAAGTTCCCATGCTTTGCCCCTTAGAGCCACAGCCATCATTTGCACTCATCTCGCACTGATGACAAAACATCTCTAAATCCATAAAAATCCTTTAAAAAATAAATTAAATTTAGATTTTATAGAATTTTTGTATTTTTGTATGTAATCACTTCACATTTCTAAAAAAATTTTACCTCTTGACAAGGTTAAAAATCCATTTTTTTCTAGCTGTTTAAGATTCTTAGATACGCTCTCTCTTGTTACGCCTAGATGGTTTGCTATTTGCTGATGAGTTATTTTTATACTACCATTTATAGCATTATTTTTGATAAATTCAATTAACCTATCACGAAATGGTATTGTTTTACTTTTTGAAGCTGCCTCTATACTTTTAGCAAATTGCTTAGCAAAAACAGTTAAAATGTACTCACTAAACCTAGGATATTTCTCTCTTAAATCTCTAAAAATATTATCTGGAATTGTAATAATTTCTAAATCACCGAGCGCT
>JAFVMP010000011.1 GCA_017506845.1 Campylobacter sp. | reverse complement strand
CACTATTGTCCGTTAAATCGCTTACGAGGTTTAATGCCGGAGTAGGACAACTGATGACAGGAGCTACAAATTCGTAGTAGCGACTTGCTCCCGGCCATGCGCTTGTGCCGGCATTGGTCAAAGCTGTGTGATGTGTAGTAGCTGTTGTTTTTGTTTGTAGCTAGGATGTTGCTAGGATTTGAGCCTTGATTGCTATCTTGGTTTGGCTGGGTTGGTTGATTGCCTCCTGTATCACCTTGAGTATTTTTGCTAGTTTGTGAGTTTTGAGTATTAGGGCTTGGGGTATTTTGAGTGCTGCTGGTGCTTGGGTTAGTTTGTGAGTTAGTACTTGAGCTTAAACCACCTAAACCTTCGCTGCTAGGATTTGGATTTGTGCTTTCTGTGGCCGGACTACTTGGGCTTTTGGCGCCGTTTTGTCCACTTTGCGTGTTATTTGTGCCAGTATTATTAGGGGTTAAATTTGAACCACCTTGGCTGCCTTGATTGCTACTTAGGTCAGCTCCAAAGCTATCTTTGCCGCTTAGATTAGTGCTACTATCTCCACCTTGACTAGCACCTCCACTACTACTTCCTGCTAAATTTCCACTATCTCCACCATTTGGGTTACTATCATCTCCGCCGCTTACACCGCCGTTGCCAATATCTAAACCACCACTTAAGCTGTCATCTCCGCCACTTGAGTCGCTACCACCGCTAGTAGTTCCGCTACCTATGCTAGCCTCTCCTATGGTTGGAGCTGGTGGAGTAGTGCCGTTATCTTGCTCGCCAGTGTTTGGATGGACTAGTATTTTATTTGGATCTTTGTTGATTGTGGTTTTATCGGTGTCTAATTTTATTTCAAATTTTATACTTTGATTGCCAGCAACTAAAACATTACTAAATTTATTAAGAGAACTAGTCAATCCTCCAAGATCAATTGTAATCTCTTTACCGGTTGTGTAATAATCTTTAAGCGGGTTATATTCTAAAATTCCGGTTTCTATGCTATAAGATTTGGCGATTAGCTGGGAATTATCACTATCTCCAAAATCTAGGATAAGTTTTGAATTTGTGCCTTTTTGAGTGTATGTACCTTGAACTGTTAAGTCAGTTAGATCAGCATTACCAGGACGAACAGTTGAATTATTATTGGTTAAATCTTTTTTAATAACTCCATTACCACTTAGAGTTGAGCCATTATTTACATAGACATTACCAGCGATTTGGCCACCTTTGTCGCTAACTCTTTTTAAATTTAATCCACCCTCATTTATAACAGTAGCACCCTCGTAGGTATTTGTTCCGCTTAAGGTTAAAATCCCACTACCAGTTTTAATCAAGCCAACATTTAAGTTATCTAATTTAGTTGGCAGATTATCAGCTTTAGGATTATGAGTATCTTTTTCCCATTTTCTTTGGCTTATATCGTTACTAAATTCAGCATTATGAGTACCTAAATTTAAAGAGTAATAAACTTCATTAGAACCGGTTATATCGCTTTTAACATCGCTATCGCTCAATCTATTTGCGTCCAAAATCCCAATACCATTTAAAGCCTTATTGATATCTAAAATCCCCTGACCAAATAGCTCTTCTTTTGTGATTTTTTGCACTCCAGCATAATCACTGCCAATTGTTGGTATAGTATCTAATAATACATCATCGTAAAAATCCCAATAATCCAAAGCCATCAAATCAGCATCAACTTTACCATAATCAATACTTCCATCTGGCTTAGTTGGGATATCTTTATCAATATAGAAAATAGTATATTTCTTTTTATATACACCACCCGTATTTGTTTCTTTTACTACAATTTGCGGGGCTACATAATCTCTATTTGCTGTAGAGAGTAAAACATCGGCAATCTGCTTACCGTTCATAAATGGAAATTTTTGAGACACTAAAGCAGCTGCACCAGTAACCATTGGAGTTGCTTGAGAAGTTCCACTTGATATTCTGTATTTATTTTTATCAACTTTGCCAAGTGGGTCAACAGTATTATAAGTTGCATTTACATTTTTAATATCGGTCCCCGGTGCGACTAAACCAAAGTTATAAGCGCCTTTTAAACCATTTGAATATAAGGTTGTTCCAAGTAGGCTAATTTCAAATTTGCCATCACTATTTTTAATTATATGTTCACTATCTAAAGCCCCAACAACCAGCATAGATCTAACTTTTTCATCATAATATGGCGCTAGAGCCATCATCCCAGGACTTAAAATTCCTTCATTTCCTGAAGCAAATACACTTAAAGTATTTTTTTCTTTAGCCAACTGAATTAATTCTTTGGCTACTTTATTTCTTTGAATTAATTCCAAATAAGTACTTGCCGTATATGGATCATCTAAAAATCTTTCTGACGTACTAGTTAAAGAGTTTAAGCCTGATAATGGATAAACTGTCGTATTCCAACTATTGTTAATTGCAGCAATATTTTTATCTTTAAAATAATCATATACATTTGGATATTTAAATTCAGGACTGCTCTCTCCATAGGTATTATGACCAGTAATCTGAACACCATAAGCCTTTGCATTTGTTGCAATACCGCTTATTCCATCACTTGATTTGGCTAATATAATTCCTGCTATATGACTACCGTGAGTATCAACAGAAAAATCTGGAGTATATTGAGAACCTCTATATTCAGAATAAATTTGCTCTTGAACTTGTCCTTGCAAACTTGGATGATCTTTATTTATCGCACTATCAATCACGCCTACATATACACCATCGCCAGTTATGCTTTTATCAACATGATTGATTAATTCAAAATCACTCACACCAAATAGGTAAATAGGAAGGATAAATGATAGCGCAATAGAAGATCTCATATCTATACCTTTATTTTAATTTAATTATATAAATTATATAGATTGATTATATGAAAATTTATATTATAAAACGCTTTAAAAATTAGCAAAAATTAAATTTAGTTTATAATTTTTAATCAGATAGTAAAAATAATTTTGATATAATCGCCCAATTAATCAAGGAATAGTTATGAGTAAAGAGACGAAATATATATTTGTTACAGGTGGAGTATTAAGTAGTTTAGGCAAAGGTATCGCAGCAGCAAGCATTGCTACACTGCTTAAAAATGTAGGCTATAAAGTAAGTATGTTAAAAGCAGATCCATATATAAATGTCGATCCTGGAACTATGAGCCCACTTGAACATGGCGAAGTATTTGTCACTGATGATGGAGCTGAGACAGATCTAGATTTAGGGCATTATGAGAGATTTTTAGATGAGGATCTATCTCAAGATAATAACTTTACAACTGGTAAGGTTTATAGCTCAGTTATAGAGCGTGAGCGTCGTGGTGATTACTTAGGAAAGACTATACAAGTTATCCCACATATCGTAGGCGATATAGTAGATCGTATTAAAAAAGCTGGCGAAGGCAATGATATTTTAATAGTAGAAATAGGTGGAACTGTAGGCGATATCGAGGGTCTTCCATTTTTAGAGGCTATTAGAGCGCTTAGAAGTGAAGTAGGCAAGTCAAATGGGATGTTTATTCATCTAACACTAGTGCCATATATCAAGGTAGCTGGCGAGCTAAAAACCAAGCCAACTCAGCACAGTGTAGGCGAATTAAGACGCATAGGTATTAGCCCAGATATGATCATTTGTCGCACTGAAATGCCGCTAAATAGAGAGCTAAAAGATAAAATAGCAGCAAGTTGCGGTATAGAAAGAAATGCGGTCATAGAAAGCCCAGATATGCAAAGCATATATCAAGTCCCATTAAGCTTTTTAAATCAAAATATCCTTGAGCCAATAGCTCAAAATTTAAATCTTAAAAATCCTAAGCCAAATATGCAAAACTGGGATAATCTAGTAAAAAGAGTAATAGCTCCTAGCACAGAGGTTAATCTTGCATTT
>JAFVMP010000117.1 GCA_017506845.1 Campylobacter sp. | reverse complement strand
CAAAAAGCTAAAGGCTGCTTTTATCACGCATGTAGCTGGGCAAAGCGCTGATATGGAGGCAATTTACCGCCTTGCTAATGAATATGGCATAAAAATCATTGATGATGCTAGTAGGGCTATGGGCGCTACATTTAATGGAAATTTAATTGGCAATATGAACTCATATATGTCGTGCTTTCAGATAAATCCGCAAGTCCAGCATGCTGTGGCTACAACTGGAATAATCGTCACAAACGATGATGAGATGGCAAATCGTGCTAGATTAATACGCAACCACGCTATAATAAATGATAGTTTTGATAAAGATGGCAATCTAGGATATATGTATGATGTAATTGATATTGGGCAAAAATATGATCTAAATTCACTCTGTGCCGCATATGGAATTGCTCAGTTTGAAAAACTTGGAATGTTTATCGCACGTCGCAAGGCAATTGCAGCAATATATAATGAAGAGTTAAAAAATTGCCCACATATCACTACGCCACTAGCTAAGCGAGATCACATATATAACCAATATATTATTAAAATCGATAAAAATCGTGATAGTTTTGCTAGAGAACTAAAGGAGATGGGAATTAGCACTAGCTTGCACTACCGCCCTATGCATCTATTAAGCTACTATAAGACTAAATATCACCTACGGGTAAATGACTTTCCTAAAGCGCTTAAAACCTATCAACAAATTTTATCACTGCCAATATATGCCGCACTTAGTGATGAAGAAGTGCTTTATATCTGCAATGCAGTCAAATCAGTAGCACAAAATCGTGTTTAAACGCAAATTTCACGCTTGGCTAGAGAGATATTTTTACCAGCCAAGCGTTTTTGAGATTATTGTTAGCGCCCTACTTTTACCGCTATCAGCAATTTATTATTGTATAGTTTGGATTAAATTCAAACTATCTAAGGCGCAAAAATTTCCAATCCCAATAATTAGTATTGGTAATCTAGTCCTAGGCGGAAGCGGCAAAACTCCATTAACTAAAGCAATTTTTAATGAGTTTAATAGTGAATTTAAAACCTTTATAATCCTAAGAGGCTATAAAAGAGAGTCAAAAGGTATGCAAATTGTAGCACTAAATGGTGATATAAAATGCGATGTAGCAACTAGTGGCGATGAAGCAATGGAATATGCTACAAATTTAAAAAATGCCAATATAATAGTCTCAAACGATCGCAAAATCGCTATTAATGAAGCCATTAATTTAGGGGCTAAGCTTATTATTTTAGATGATGGATTTGGAAAGGCTAATATTTTTAAATTTAATATTTTACTACGTCCAGCCAAAACCCCACGACTAAATTTCACCATCCCAAGCGGAGTTTATCGCTATCCAAGTAGCTTTTATAGTCTAGCTGATTTCATCCCAAGCAGTAGCGATATAATCAAAAAAACGACTATCATAAATCCGCAGCCAAAAATGGTTTTAATGACTGCTATTGCCAATCCTTCAAGATTAGAGTTTATATTTAAAAAATGTATTGGATATGAATTTTTTGCTGATCATCATAAATTTAATAAATTTGAGTGTGAAAGCATACTTAAAAAATATAATGCTAACTCCCTTTTAGTAACACAAAAAGACTATGTAAAAATCAAAGATTTTGGATTAAGTGTTTCAATTTTAGACTTAAAAACAACGATTTCTCCAAATTTTGCAAATAAAATCAAATTATTTATCAAAAGCTACCAAAATTCAGATACAATATATCCAAAACTTTAAGAAGGAAAAATATGCTAAAAAGCAGTAGAACAGCTGAGGTAATCCTAAGCGCTCTACCATATATTCAAAAATTTAGAGATGAAATATTTGTTATTAAATATGGTGGTGCAGCGCAAATTGATGAAAAACTCAAAAATGATTTTGCTAGAGATATCGTACTTTTGCAAATTGTCGGTATTAAAGTAGTTCTAGTCCATGGTGGTGGTAAGACTATTAATTCATTTTTAGATAAACTTGATATTAAAAGCGAATTTAAAGATGGCCTAAGAGTAACAGATACAGATACAATGCAAGTAGTCGAAATGGCGCTAAGCGGTCTAGTAAATAAAGAGATTACTAGTATGCTTAATAAGCATGGCGCAAGAGCTATAGGAATAAGCGGCAAAGATGATAATATGCTAAAAGCTAAGGTAATGAATGATGGCAAATATGGCTTTGTTGGTGATATTACTAGCGTAGATGATAAACTGATTTATTCACTTTTAGATGATGGATTAATCCCAGTAATTGCACCAATTGCTATTGGCGATAAATACGAATCATATAATATTAATGCTGATCTATGTGCTAGCGCAATTGCTAGCAAATTAAAAGCTAGTAAAGTAATATTTTTAAGCGATATTAGAGGCGTGTTAGATAAAGAATCAAATTTAATCGGCAAACTAGATAAAGATAGCATTGAAACACTTAAAAAAGATGGCACTATAAGTGGCGGAATGATTCCAAAAGTTGATGCTTGCTTAGAGTGTATTCAAAATGGCGTAGGTGCAGCACACATAATAGATGGTAAGATTCCACACTCATTATTATTAGAAATTTTCACAGACGAAGGTATAGGGAGTATAATCAAATGAAACTTTTAAGCATAATTTTAAATCAATTCGAAGTAACAAATTTAGCCAAGGAGCTAGCAAATCATAAATGCGTAAGCCAAATTCACAATCTAAACCCAATAAATGCAAAATCGTGGGCAAATAAAGAACTAGCTGCTAATCAAGCAATGCTAGTTGTTGTCGGTAAATTTAAAAAAATCAAGGCTATTTTAGGTGAATTAGACCCAAAAATATGCGAATATCTCTCCATTGAAAAGTTAAGCGAGATAAATTCAAAACACCTAGAAACTCTCCAAGCACTAACTGCCCCAATGCTAGTAGGCACTAGACTTCAAAGCGCCGATGAATTAAACGAATCAGTAAATTTAGATACTGCATTGCTAAATCCAGCAGCCAAATATGGCGGATTATATGCACCAATAAATTTACCACTAATTAGTAAAAAAGAGTTTAAAAAATTAGCTAAATTAAATTATGAAGATTTTGCACTAGAGATTATTAAAAAATTTAACTTTAATATTAGTTTGAATAAATTCAAAAAAGCACTTAGTAGATATGAGAAGTTTGATAAAAGCGCTGTTGAGATTAAAAGAGTTCATAAAGATCTATATATTAACGAGCTTTGGCATGGGCCAACTAGAGCGTTTAAGGATATGGCGCTTCAGCCTTTTGGGCAAATTTTTAGCTCTTTAGCTAATGGCGATAAACAGCTCATAATCTGTGCTACTAGCGGTGATACTGGGCCAGCTACACTAAGCTCATTTGAAAATGCTAAAGATATAAAAGTTGTCTGCCTATATCCAAAAAATGGTACCAGTGAGGTTCAAAGACTTCAAATGGTAAATCAAAAAGCACCAAATTTAAAAGTAATCGGAATTGAAGGCAACTTTGATGATGCTCAGCAAGCACTTAAAGAATTATTAAATGATAATGAATTTAAAGCAGTTTTAGCAGAATCAGGCTACAATCTTAGTGCTGCAAATTCGGTCAATTTTGGCAGAATTTTATTTCAAATTATCTACCATATCTATGTCTGCGTAAGTATAAACAACAATAAAGAACCAATTGATATAATTGTTCCAAGTGGTAATTTTGGTAATGCACTTGGCGCTTACTATGCTAAAAAAATGGGTGCAAATATTGGCAGAATAAAGATTGCTTCAAATCAAAATAATATCTTAACTCAACTTTTTACTACTGGTATTTATGATTTAAATAATAAAGAGTTAATTTCAACAATCAGCCCAGCAATGGATATTTTAGTTAGTTCAAATGTTGAGAGATTGTTATTTGATAAATTTGGTGCAGTTAGAACCAAAGAGCTGATGGATAGCCTAGCAACAAATAAAAAATACGAACTAACAAACGATGAGCTAAATGT
>JAFVMP010000116.1 GCA_017506845.1 Campylobacter sp. | reverse complement strand
GCTGCAGCCATGAAAGGCTCGGAACATAATGACCCTATAGGACCGGATGGCCGACCTCTCAAGAACGGTGCTGGCGGAGCGAACGGGACAACAACTACTAAATGGTAACTTCTCAAACAAAAACTTCCAAATTGGTGCTTATAGTAATGAAACTGCTAAAGTAAGCATAGGTGCTACAAACTCAAATACTATTGGACATACTAGGTTTGAGACTACGAATAATGCGATATTTTCATCTATTTCAACACTATCAGGCGTAGCAGTTAAATTAAGCGGAATTGATGGATACCCTAATGGTTATGAATTTCAAAAATTAGATACTGAAGCATTTAAAAAAGATGGCTACAAAGCCGTAGCTGAAATGATGAATGGCGTTTCAGATAAAACTGGCGTAAAAGTTAAAGCTAATAATACTCAAGTCTTTGGAACTGTGGTGGCAGGTGATATTAAAGATTTTGTTATTAACGGCGTAAAAATTGGAAATATTAAAGTACAAGCAAACGACTCTGACAATGCCCTAATCGGTGCAATCAACGCTAAAAAAGATGAAACCGGTGTAGAAGCTAGTCTTGAAAATGGAAAATTAGTTTTAGCCGCTAAAGATGGTAGAGCTATAAGAATGGGTGCACTTTCAACTGGTTTAACAACTGTATTTAGTGCTAAAGCTGGCGCTTCAAATGCAAGTGTTTCAACTGGTGCAACTGGACATAGTGCTGGTTTGGTATATTTAGGAACAATTACATTTATTCGTCAAGATGCTAGAGATATTAAAGTAGGATTAAATAATATGTCAATAGTATCAGGTATGTCTGCGGCTGCAATCACTGAAGCTTCAATTGCCTCAGTTACATACAATCAAGCTTCAGTTAATTTAAAATATATGAATAACGGAACAATTGTTTCAGATATGGCTAAAGCAATGGGATTTTTTAGAGGCGGCGAACTTTCTACTGGAACAGCTCAAAACGGTGGCGTAAATACCTATGGTGGCGCTCAAGCTATGATAGATGTAGCTGAAGCAGCTAGAAAAACTCTAGATAAATTAAGAGCTGATTTAGGTTCAGTACAAAACCAATTAGTAGCTACTATAAATAATATTACAGTTACTCAAGTAAATGTAAAATCAGCTGAATCTCAAATAAGAGATGTAGACTTTGCTAGTGAGAGTGCAAACTTCTCTAAATTTAACATACTAGCTCAAAGTGGAAGCTATGCTATGAGTCAAGCCAACTCAGTACAACAAAATATATTAAGACTACTACAGTAGCTTAAATTTACTCGCAATGCTTAGTCATTGCGAGGTTTATTGTTAAAAGTTATTTATTTTCTAGTAATAATAAACATTATAATGATTAAATTTGTCTTAACTTAGCAATCTCATCACGCAGTGCGGCTGCCTTTTCAAACTCAAGATTTTTAGCAGCTTCCATCATCATAGCTCTTAGCTCTTTTACCATCTTAGCACGCTCATTAGCTGGCATCTTTTCAAGCTTTTTAGCCTTAGTGTAAAGCTCTATAGTATCATCCTCTTTTAAACTATCTTCGATATTGCGACTTGCACTTTTTGGTGTGATACCATTTGCTTTATTATATTCATCTTGGTATTTGCGGCGTGCAGAGGTAATATCAATGGCTTCACGCATTGAATTAGTAATTTTATTAGCAAATAAAATCACCTTGCCATTTACATTTCTAGCAGCTCGCCCCATTGTCTGGATTAAGCTAGTTTTAGAACGCAAGAATCCTTCCTTATCTGCATCCATAACTGCTACTAAACTCACCTCAGGAAGATCTAATCCCTCACGAAGTAAATTTATCCCAACTAAAATATCATAATCTCCACGCCTTAGACCGCGTATTAGCTCATTTCGCTCCACAGCATCAATATCAGAGTGCATATATTTGATTTTTAATCCTAGTTCTAGATAGTATCTTGTTAACTCTTCGGCCATCTTTTTTGTTAAAGTAGTTATTAACACTCTTTCGCCTCGTTCTATTACAGCTTTTGCTCTATCATAAAGAACTTCAACTTGATTATCACTACTAATTACTTCAATCTCAGGATCTAGCAGGCCAGTTGGGCGTAAAATTTGCTCATATATATGATTGTTTGCTAGCTGAATTTCATACTCATTTGGCGTAGCAGAGACAAAGAGAAATTTCCCTTTTTTGGCTATAAACTCATCAAATTTCAGCGGTCTATTATCTAACGCACTAGGCAATCTAAATCCATACTCTACTAAGATCTCTTTTCTACTTCTATCGCCTGCATACATTCCACGAAACTGCGGTAAGCTAACATGGCTTTCATCAACTATAATTAGATAATCTTGTCCATTCATTTCAAAATAATCAAACATCGAGTATGGCGTCTCTCCTGGTTTTTGACCGGTAAGATATCTAGCATAGTTTTCTACGCCCTTTGTACTTCCAGTGGTAGCTAGCATTTCTAGATCAAATTCAACCCGTTGCTTAAGTCGTTGATATTCAACCATTCGCCCCTGATTTTCATAAAATTTAAGTCTTTCATCTAGTTCAGCCTCAATCCCCTTTATCGCCTCTTTAAGTCTATTTTCGCCCACTACAAATTGACTTGTTGCGTATAGAATAAATTTATTTAAATTTTTAGTTTTTTTATTCTCTAGTGCGTTAAAGTGATAAATCTCTTCAATTTCATCACCAAAAAACTCTAGTCTAATAGCTTCATCGCAAAAATATGC
>JAFVMP010000115.1 GCA_017506845.1 Campylobacter sp. | reverse complement strand
TCTAGTTTACTATCATTAACAACATATATTTCACTTACATAATCTCTAAAATTATCAATTGTAGCAGTAGAGCCATGATTGATTAAAGCATCTGTTGCGATAAATACCGCTTCTTTCTTGATATCTAAAGTACTATTATTAAGCGATAGACTTCCTCCACTAAAATCATTATCTTGTTCAATTACAGGCCAGAAACCGCCGCCATCCTGTATCTCTAGTTTTTCATTGAAAATTGCAGTCGAATTATTAATATGAAAATTTGGATTTTGTATAATTACTTCATTTTCAAAAGTTGCAGTTGAGTTATTATTTAACTCTACAACAGAATTATTAAAATTTGCTTCACCGCCAACATTTAATGTGCTACTATTTTTAAGAAGCATAGCACTATCAGCAATAAGAGTTAGTTTATCTTTGAAAGTTGCATTTGAGCTATTATTTAACTCTATATCATAATTATAAAAACCTGCCTCACCTTCAACATTTAAATCTGATTTATCAATCTCAATACCGCCATCATCAAATAGAACAATTTCATCATCTACAATAGCGCCATTTTCTGCCTCTAGTGCGCCATTAATTATAATATTTGAGTTATCTTTAACAATAAGATGCGTTCTTACAAAATTTGCTTTGTTATTAATCTCTAGGTTGCTATCATTAACAACATATATTTTACTTGCATAATTTGCAAGATTATCAATTGTAGCAGTAGAGCCATGATTGATTAAAACATTTGCACCGCCAAATCTCGCTTCTTCCTTGATATCTAAAGTACTATTATCAAGCGATAGATTTCCTCCGCTAAAATCATTATCTTTTTCAATTACGGGCTGTGTAAAGTCGCTATCAGCTGCTATTTCTAGTTTTTCATTGAAAACTGCAGTCGAATCATTAATATGAAAATTTGGATTTACTATAATTACTTCGTTTTCAAAAGTTGCATTTGAATTATTTGTAATATTTATACCGGTTCTATGAAAAAATAATGAATCCATATATATTAGCTCTTCATTGTTATTTACATTAATACTTGCACCTGTTATAATTTTTGTTTCTTTGTTAACGTAGATAGGATCATAATGTTCAAGATCTATGAAGATATTTAAATCCTCAGCAACTAACTGTTGCCCTCCCCCGACAAGAATCGCACACGCAAGTGCGGATAACTTAATCTTTACCAAATCACACTCCTTAATTTTAAAATATAGCTTAGATTATATCATAAATTCACTAGCTTTATAACTAAAGAGAATATATTAACCCAGCCTTAACAATACTAATAAATAGGCTGGGGATTTATGCGAGATTAGAATTATTGCTTAATTATTGTAATTCTACCATCTATTATTGGGGTTATTTTGGTTTTTTGGCTTTTGATATAGTCTATTACTGCTTGACTAAGTAGCACTGAATTATCAAATATTTCTAAATTGCTAAATATATCTTTATAGCGTGGATCGCTATAAATCACATAGTCATTAGTCGCTAAGTAGTAGGTGCGATTTATATCTATGGGAGCTGAATTTAACTTAAGATTTAAAAGTTTGCCATTTTTATTATCTTTTTCATACAAGATAGTATGAGAAACAGCCGAAGATACTTGCATAAATGATCCGCTTCCTTGTGGCACTTTAGAAACTGCTTCAAAAAGCTCTAAAAGAGTTTTACCATCAATTTTTACCACATATATACTGTTTTTATATGGCAATGCTGTAAGGATATCCTCTTTTTTTATCTCGCCTTTTGGCAGTCCAAAGCGTATACCTCCACCATTCATCATCGCAAAATCTACGCTAATATTATGATCTTTTAGATATCCAACTATACTATCACAAACAAGATTGCCTATGGCGCTCTCTTGGTAGCGAGTTATATTGTTTTTAAACTCAAATTTATCACTAGAGACGCCGATAACTTCGCTTAAGCTTTGGTTTGCCTCTTCTATATATGGATTTAATATTTTAGAAATTTTAGGATCGGCAACAAACTCTTGCTCTGTAATGGCTGTATCTTTCCATTGTATATCAACTAGTTTTTTATCTTTTATTATTAGCTTTGCCTTGCCTACATATTTACCCCACTCATTTGCTGAGACTATAGCGGTTTGATTAACATATAATGGAGTTTGAAATTTGGTATGAGAATGCCCATCTACGATAAGATCAATGCCGCTAGTAGCCTCAGCTAGCATTATAGATGTTATCTGCTCTGGTGATTCTTTATCTGAACCTAGATGAGTTAAAGCTATGATAATATCAGCTTTATAGGTATCTTTTAGAATTTTTATATATTTTTTAGCACTACTTATCTCATTTTCAAATATCAATTCAGAGCCTGGCGATGAACTTGACTTGGTTTGTGAAGTAGTAATCCCAAAAACTCCAACCCTAAAACCATCAAAATCTTTGATTATAAAAGGATCTACAATTGAAGTTTTATTTTGATCTAATACATTAGCCGAGAGCCATTTGAATTTAGAATGCTTGATCTGTTTTAATAGCTTTTGATACCCACCATCAAATTCATGATTACCCAAAGTAACAGCATCATAACCTATAGCATTATATGCCTCTATATCAGGCAAAGCATCAAACATATCAGATACAACGCTACCAGTATTCATATCGCCAGCATCAAGGATTAAAAGATTAGGACTAGTAGATTTAACGCTATTAATATATGTTGAGCGTTGAGCTAACCCGCCTTTAGAATTAATAGGCAAAATAGCACCGTGATGGTCATTAGTATGCAAAATCACAAGCTCATGAGTCTTGCTTTTTTCAGATATGGCACACCCTGTAAATAGTAGCGAGAGTAATAGAATTGTAAATATATTTTTCATTTAGACCCCATTGAATAATATTGTATTAAAGTAGCAAAATATTGATAAACTACACACCTTGCCGATTGTATCAAATTTAATTTTAATTTACTATAAAATATTTAAACCTTAGCTACTGTTTTAGGCTATATTTTAACAGATAAACTATATATAGGCTTTTTAAGATAGAGCTAAATAAGCTCTATCTTATTATTTAATCTCTACTATGGTAGAAGCTATATTAGTTAGATTATCTTGATTGATAAATTTATTGCTAGCATATTCTGCTTTATATGTATCTTTATTAATTACATATATTAAAGATAAATTGCTAGCAGATGCATTAGCGCCAATCTCTAAATATATATGCTTATTAGCACTATTTGTGTAGATTTTAGCTATGTTTGGGTCTATGGATTTACCTGATAAATCTGTAATTATCCAACTTCCATTGCTTTGAGAAAATCCATAATATTTACCATTTTGTGCGTTATATCCCTCTACGGAGATATTGTTTGTTATATCATAGAGATCTGATTTACTTAGAGTTATTTT
>JAFVMP010000114.1 GCA_017506845.1 Campylobacter sp. | reverse complement strand
CCTTCATATATAAAGCTAGTATATATTTGCACTAAGCTTGCACCCATTTTAATTCGCTCATATGCATCTTGACCATTATCAATTCCACCACAGCTAATTAATACGGCTTTACCATAAAGCTCTTTAGCAACCTCTTTAAATAACTCTTTACTTTTATCTTTAATAAGCTGACCACTGATACCGCCAAAATCTTTTGCCTTTGGTGTAAGAGAGTAATCTACGCTAGTATTATTGATAATTAACCCTTTAAATCCGGCATTTGCAGCTGTTAAACAAAGAGATATAGCTGAGTCTATACTCATATCTGGAGCTATTTTTAGGATTAATGGTTTTTTAGTTAAATTGCTTAAGGCAGCAAATAGCTCATTTATAAAAGACTCGCTTTGTAAATCTCTTAAATTTGGTGTATTTGGAGAGCTGATGTTGATTACAAATGCATCGCAGCAACTATCAAGCCCTTTAACTAAAATTTCATAATCTTTAATAGCCATATCATTTGGCGTAATCTTATTTTTGCCAATATTTGCAATAAGTGGGATACTAAAAGGATATACCTTTGAGGCTCTAGCTTTAATCTTATCTAAACCATCGTTATTAAATCCCATGGCATTTTGTATGCTTTTTTCTTCTATTAAGCGAAATAGCCTTGGTTTTGGATTTCCATCTTGAGGTTTTGGCGTAAGAGTACCATATTCTAAAAATCCAAATCCCATCGCAGATAGCGGTGCAATCATTGTAGCATTTTTATCAAATCCACCAGCAAGTCCAACTGGATTTAAGAAGTTAAGTCCAAAAATATTTTGTGATAATTTAGTATCAATAAAGCAGAAATTATCCACTAAATAGTCGCTAACAAATGGAAATTTTACAGATATTCTCATTCCAAATTCAGCTATTTTATGGGCATTTTCTGGGTTTAGTTTGAAAAAAATTTTTTTAATATCACTATAGTCCATAATTTTCCTTTAAATCTGCTATTTTAGCTAAAAATTGCTTAAATTTGCTTATAAATGATGATAAATTTAATGATATTTTGGGCAATTTGTAGATATAATATTTTATAAATTTAAGGAGTAAAAGTGGCATATCAAGAGAAAAAATGGCAAAATTTTTATGAGAGAGCATGGGCTGTAAGAGCTGAGTTTATGAGTGAATTTTTAAATGGTGGGGGGGGTATAACGCTCTTCAGATAATTGGAGAATTAGAGAAAATGGAGCGTCTAAATCGCCTTGTAGATAATGGCGATGGCAAACTTAAATGGGAAAAGGCAACCTCTCCAAGTCAAAAATTTAATTTCGCAGATATCCCGCATAATAAAATTACTTCACTAAATGGATTAAATATTTTGGTTCCATTTTATACTAATACATCTATTGTAGATATGATTATTGATGCACTAGCACTAGAACAGTATGATAGCGTTATTGAGCTAGGCTGTGGATATGGACAAAATCTTTTTAAGATATTTTACAATGGCGGTGGAGTAGATTTAAAATATTTTGGCGGTGAATTTACCAAAAGCGGCGTAGAGATGGCAAGAAAGTTGGCAAATATTGAACCAAATATGAAGGCTGAGTTTTTTCATTTTAACCATTTAAAGCCTAAATTTGATAAAAAATTAGATTTTGGTAAAAAAGTTTTGGTTTTTACTTGCCATACGATTGAGCAAGTAAAGGAGATACCAGATAATTGGTTTAAGATCGTTTCTAGTATTGCGCCGTTTGTACGATGTATTCATGCTGAGCCATTTGGATTTCAGGTTGGAAATTTAGGAGAAGCTACTAAAAATCATAAGGAATATTTTTTAAAAGCTGGCTGGAATTTAAACTTTGCTAAGACCCTTAAAATGGCAGGACAAAATGGTGATATAATTATTGAAGATGCTCTTTTAGAGTATAGTTGTGGAACTGATCCATTTAATCCAACTTCAATTGCTGTATGGAGAACGGTTTAGAGTTTAATATTGTTAGATTTTGGTGGAATTGTGCCATAATGAATCGTAAATTGGCCTTGATTTAATCTATTTTGCAAGGCCATAATCTTTTCTTTGCTTAAGTGTGTTATCTTCTTGCGTTCTTGTTTATCTAGGGATTTTGATACTACGATATAAATGGTGATATTTTTTGGGCTAAATTTATAGGCAATTGTGATTTTGTCTTTGAATTCTTGTAGTGTAGTTTTGATTAGTGTTACAGCCTGCATTTGAGGGTTTGTGTCTGTTGATGCTGATTGTGCAGTTTCATTTGATGTAGTTGGGGTTTGAATTTCAGATTTTGTTTTTTGTATTTGATTTGTTGTCTGATTAGTTGAAGATGATAAATTTTGACTTGGATTTATCTGTTGATTTGGTGTATTTACAGGCAAATTTAATGCTAAATTATTATTAGGATTTATCGTAGTTGTTGGATTGTGGTTATGTTTTTCATACTCTATTATATCTTTAAAATTAGCATCGATAAATTTTATTAGAGGCTTTATAAATGCGGTATATATGAGCTTTTTAATAAATTTAGATAAGATAAATTTATTTTTTATTGTTATTATTAGCTGCTCTTTTTGGGAGTATCGTTTAGAAATTTTAAGCGATATAATGGCGCAATCATCAACATAACATATTCCTTTTAGCGCATCGAGCGTGTGTTTTAAAATATTATCAATGTCAGCTGGTAAGTGCTGTTTCCATAGTATTTCGACAGCCAAATCTCCATTCATAATAAATGCATTTTGTTCTAAAGCAGCTTTTTTTAACCCCTTTTGATAAATTGCTTTAATAGTATCATTTTTATTATTTATGCTTGCTGGTCTGTCGTTATATACTATTTTTTGTTGCATTAGTGGATTGCTCCTAATTTTAGTTTTTGATAGATTTCACATTCTGCTTCAAGCTCTTTATCTGTACCAAATCCTACGATTTTACCATGACCTATAACAGCAATTTTATCAGCATTTTTGATAGTTGATAGACGGTGAGCAATAACAAATATAATCTTATCTTTGCTTAAATTTTCAATAGCTTTTGTTATTTCTTGTTCGCTTTCGTTATCTAGTGCGCTAGTGGCTTCATCAAATATTAGAATTTGTGGATTATGATAAAGAGCCCTAGCTATGGCGATTCTTTGTCTTTGACCGCCACTTAGATTGACTCCATATTCGTTTAATTGAGTATAGATACCATTTTGCATATTTTGTACAAAACTCCAAGCATTTGCCATCTTAAGTGCCATTATAACTTTAGTCTCATCTAGTGGAGCAGCATACGCTACATTAGCTGCTATTGTATCGTTAAAGATATATACACGCTGGGTAACTAAACCAATATTTTGCCTTAGGTTATCTAGTTTAAATTCGCTTAAATCATTATCATTGATTAAAATCATTCCAGAATTTGGGTCATAAAATCTCATTAATAGATTAATAAGTGTGCTTTT
>JAFVMP010000113.1 GCA_017506845.1 Campylobacter sp. | reverse complement strand
GCCTGTAATGAGTGTAGGTGTGTTATCTACTCTATTTAAGGAGTATGGCAAGAATGAGCCATGGTTAAATACGGCGATGATTGCTGGTGGTATTGGTGAAGTTATTAGTATTGCCTTGCTTACATTGATGTCAGCATATATTGAATTTGGAAGCTCAGCTGAACTATTTAGTAGTATATACTATCTTATTCTGTTTATTGCACTTTGCGTGCTTGGATTTAAGGGTCTTGAAATATTATTTTGGTGGTATCCAAATATTAAAATAATGTTAATGCCCCACGATGATAAGGCCGAAAAAGATATCCGTTTATCAATGGCATTATTTTTTAGTACAGTTGCGGTAATGATATATCTGAATTTAGAAATAGTCTTAGGCGCATTTATTGCTGGTAGTTTCATAGCTACATTTTTTAATCATAAAAAAGATCTTCCACATAAACTTGGAAGCTTTGGTTTTGGCTTTTTAGTTCCGATATTTTTTGTATATATTGGGACTACGGTAGATTTAGGATATTTATTTATGCCTGGCGTACTAGATAATGCTATTAAACTAATGATATTTATGACCATTGTACGTGTGGCTACATCGTTAATATTTATAAAGCGTTTTGGTTTGTATGATAGTATCCTTTTTGGTTTATCGCTTTCTATGCCGCTTACGCTTTTAGTAGCAGTAGCAACGGTAGCATATAATGCTGGAAATATACCAAAAGAGTTATATTTTGCTTTTATTATTGCGAGTATTTTTGAGGTAATTATATCAATGATATTAATAAAATTTACTAATTATCTTAAATTTCGCCTTAAATAATTAAGTTAGATATTTAAGGGCAATTTAATTTAAATAAAATTTAGATAAGATATAAAAAATTTTAATAAAAGGATAAAAATGAGTAACACAGTAACATTAACTGATAATAGAAATGGAAAAAGCTATGATTTTCCTATTCTAGATGGTACTTTAGGGCCTAGCGTTATAGATATCTCTACGCTATATAAAGATACTGGTATGTTTACATTTGATCGCGGATATACTAGCACAGCAATGTGTCGCTCAGCTATTACATATATTGATGGTGAAGCTGGTACGCTAATGCATAGAGGTTATGATATAGCATGGCTAGCTGAAAATAAAAGATATCTAGATGTAGTATATCTATTATTTAATGGCAAGCTTCCAAGTGAAGATGAGTTAAACGCATTTCGTCAAGAGTTAAAAGAGAGAAGTTATCTAAATGAGAAGATGATTAAGCTATTTGATTGCTTCCCTGATAAGGCTCACCCAATGGCAGTATTACAAGCAAGTGTAGCTACTATGAGTGCATATTATAAAAGAGATATGAACTTTGATGATATGAAAGATTATATGGAATTAGCTAAAAGAATGGTAGCAAAAATTCCAACAATGATAGCATTTTACTATCGCCATGTTCGTGGTTTCCCAACTGTATATCCAGATCTTGATCGTGGATTTACAGAGAATTTCTTATATATGCTAAGAGCATTCCCGCACAATAGAGTAGATCTAAAACCAATCGAAGTAAAAGCTTTTGATACAATTTTAATGCTACATGCTGATCATGAACAAAATGCTTCTACTACGACAGTTCGTACTGTTGGTTCTACTCATGCACATCCGTATTCATGTATAAGTGCTGGTATTGGTGCTTTATGGGGACACGCTCATGGAGGTGCTAATGAGGGTGTTATTCGCCAGTTAGAGATGATTGGTACTCCAGATAGAGTAGATGAGTTTATCAAAAAAGCAAAAGATAAAAATGATCCATTCCGCCTAATGGGCTTTGGTCATAGAGTTTATAAAAACTTTGACCCAAGAGCTAAGGTGTTAAAAGGATTAAGAGATAGATTAATTGATGAGATCGGTATAGATAGCAATCTAATTAAAGTAGCGACAAGAATAGAAGAGATTGCTTTAAATGATGAGTATTTTGTATCTAGAAATCTATATCCAAATGTTGATTTCCATAGCGGCGTAATACTAAAAGCATTAGGAATTCCAAATGAAATGTTTGCAGCGATATTTGTAATGGGTAGAGTTCCAGGCTGGCTAAGTCAGTGGATGGAGCTAAAATCTCAAGATAATATCAAAATTGTCCGCCCAAGACAGCTATATGTTGGACCAGCATCTCAACCTGAGTAATCTACACGATATCGCCATAATAGCAGCTAGAGCTGCTGGTAGGGCGATTTTAGCCGTTTATGATAAATTTGAGCTATCATTTAAAGATGATAGCTCGCCACTTACCACTGCTGATTTAGCCGCTAATGAAGCTATAATCAATCATTTAAAACCAACTAAAATTCCCATTTGCTCTGAAGAGTCTAGTTTAGAATTTAATAAAAGAGATGAAAATTCAACTTTTTGGCTTGTTGATCCACTTGATGGAACAAAAGAATTTGTATCAAAAAGTGGTCAGTTTTGTGTATCTATAGCTCTAATTCAAAATAGTAGGCCTATTTTAGGCGTTATATATTCTCCATTAAGTGATGATATGTATAGTAGCTATATAGGTTCTAATATATATAAAAATGGACAAACTTTAGAGCAATCTTTTTGCAAAAGTTTGCTAATTGTTGGAAATTCACAACATCAAAAAGAGATAGATAAATTTGTAAATCAATTTAATTTAAATATTCTCAAACTCAGTTCAGCAATTAAATTTGGATATCTTATAGAAGGTAAGGCTAGTTTATTTGTAAGATTTTATGGTTCAAGTTTGTGGGATACGGCAGCTGGAGATTTTTTATTGCATCAAAGTGGTGGAATTATGTTGTCTTTAAAAGACTTAAAACCACTAAATTATAGTAAAAGAGATACATTAAATGATAATTTTATAGCGCTAAATAAATTCGAAAAGATAAATTTAAAGAGATATTTAGATTATATAAAATAAAATTGAGTTGTTTAATTTATTAAAGGAGAGCGTATGAAACAAAAATTAAAAATATTAACATTAACCAGTATTGCTTGTGCATTAGTAGGATGCGGCCCAATCTTAACCTCAAACCAAGATAGTGTAAAAGAGAGACGATATGATAATGGACAGCTAGCTATTCAAGCGAATTATTCAAAAGATAATAAAAGAGATGGATTAACAAAAGAGTGGTATGAAAATGGTAATTTAAAAAGTAAAACTAGCTATGTTGATGGTTTAATAGATGGAGATATGAAAGAGTGGTATGATAATGAGGAGTTAAAAAGCCAAGGCAGCTATAAAGCTGGAGTAAAAGTAGGCACTCATAAAACTTGGTATAAAAATGGTCAGTTAGCATCTAGTATTGATTATTCAGACGGTAAAAAAGATGGTAAATTAATAGAATATAGCGATACTAATATAAAATTAAAAGAAGAACATTACAGTGATGACAAGCTTGATGGTGTTCAAAAATATTGGTTTAGTAATGGAAAGTTAAAAGGTAGAGGCCACTCAAAAGATGGAGTTCCGCATGGCAAATTTGATACATATTACGAAAATGGAAATTTGCAAATGAGAGGCGAATATAATATGGGAAAAGCTCACGGTATTCAAAGTACATATTTTGAAAATGGAGCTAAGCAAAGTCTTGTAGAGTACGACAATGGCATTCAAACTGGAGTTGCAAAAGGATGGTATATAAATGGCACAAAGGCTGCTATTGGAGAGTATAAGGACGGAAAAGAAGATGGCAAATTTACTATATGGTATCCAAATGGCGAGTTAAAATCTGTAGGAAAATATAAAAATGGCAATAAAATAGGCAAGCATCAATTCTACTCTGAAGATGGATTTTTATATTTAGAAGAACAATATAATAACAATGGGGAAAAAGATGGCATTTGGAATAGATATGATAAATCTGGAAAAATTATAGAGAGTGTAAAATATAAAAATGGTAAATTACTAAAATAACAATTAGTCTCAAATGAGACTAATTGTTATAAAATTAGAGAAAATACTACTCCGCAAATTAATAGCGGAATGTTAAAAAATTTCCATATTTAAATATATTAGATTTAAGGAGTATTGATGGAAATTTTAAAAGAGACTATTGAGTTTATAGAGTTTTTAGATTATGTTACAATTGTGTTTGCATTTTTTGCTATGATTGGGACTTTTATAAATTTCTTTTATCGTCGCAAAGACTCTAAGCTAATCAAGATTTATATTCAATTTCCAGATGGCTCCAGACGGCTGGTGCCATATCATATTACTAGGCGTAATTTTACCCGTTCTGAGCTATTTGAGATTTTACGAGCAATTGATAATAATGAAAACTTTAATATCAAACATACATACACACCAGAATTTTTTGATGATGTTTTGCAGGTGCAAAAAGGTAAAAGTGATGAGATTACTATAAGGCTTGAAACAGATGATAAATTCAACTGGACTTAGACATAGCGTTATATAATAGCAGATATTCTTTTTATTAGCTTGTAGTATTAAATGCTTGTATTGTAGTTTTGATTATGATATGTATTATTTTTAAAAATGAAACATAACAAATATCCTAATAAAAGTTGTCTAAATTTAAATTTGTTTAAAGTATATATCGATATAATCAAATTTTAAATTTATAAATTTATTTTTAACTAATGAGCCAATAACACTAAATAAGCTCAAACTAAAGAGAGCGCTATGAACGAGATGTTAAAAAAGCTGCAAAACTCTAGCATAACCCTATCTGCTGCAGCTAAAGAACTAGCTATAAGCGAAGATGAGATTTGTGAGCTTGTAAGTGATCAATTTGGCTATGAGATAGCTGATATAAGTGTGGTAGATTACACTTTGGCTGATAGTTTGCCATTAGATATAATGGTTAAATTTGAGATTTTACCTATTAAATTTGAGGCTAATATCATTAGTGTTGCTATGAAAAATCCATTTGATACAAGCGCACTTTTAAGGCTTCGCAATATCTATAAAGATAAAATCATAAAACCTCTAATCATCCAACCAGCTAAGCTAGATAGGATACTTGCTAAACTTCCGCTTCATTATGGTTTAAATGCTATAATTTCACAGGTAAAAGTGCAAATAAATTCCAAAGGATCCAATGATGATAGCGCAGTTTTACGGCTTATTGATAGAGTGTTAAATAGTGCTATAGATCTAAACTCTAGCGATATTCACATTGAGCCAACTAGTTTTGGTTGTGTGATTAGAGTGCGTATTGATGGGGTTTTATGTGAGTTATTTGAATTTGATAGTGATATATATGCTGGGTTAATTGGTAGGTTAAAGCTGCTTGCAAATTTAGATATTGCTGAACATAAAAAAGCACAAGATGGTAGATTTTCATATGATATAAATGGCAGAAGTATTGATTTTAGAATTTCAGTTTTGCCTATTATTGATGGGCAAAGTGTAGTGCTTAGGATTCTTGATAGTCATAAGATGATTGTAAATTT
>JAFVMP010000112.1 GCA_017506845.1 Campylobacter sp. | reverse complement strand
TGAAGATGGCTAATATGAGCATTTAATAAAAATAGCTCGCCACGAATTATTCTTACAAAGCTATCTTTTAAATTTGCTCTACCGGCACGGAGTGCTTTGACTTCGCTGCCTTGTAAAACTATACCGGCTTCAAAGCTTTCTATAATTGTATAATCATGAAATGCTTTTTTGTTTTTTGCTAGATCTTTTCCCATTTTGATACTTTTTATAGTTTGTAAGCTTAGAATTATAGCTAAATATTATGAATTTAGTCTAAATAAGAGTGCCTTTATAGCACTCTTATTGTTATTTTTTATAATTTTTGATAAACTCAGCTATGCGTTCAATACCACGCTTTAGACTATCTAAATCGCATGCAAAACTAACTCTAAAATATCCATCCATACCAAATCCTACACCAGGAACTGTGGCTACTAAGCCTTTTTCTAGGAGTTCTTGGCAAAATTTCATTGAGTCAGGCTCTACATTTTTGCAGTTTATAAATAGATAAAATGCTCCATCTGGACATACTACACTTAGGTTTTCTATATCATTTATAGCTTTTACAGCATAATCTCTACGCTCTATAAATTTACTTTTCATATACTCTATATCAGCGTCAGCTTCTCCTAGTAGTGCTGGTATAGCTCCAGCTTGAACTATGCTTGAGATATTGCTTGTGCTTTGACTTTGTAGTTTTCTAAGGGCTTTATTTAGCTCATCGATACTACTTGCCATATATCCAAATCTCCATCCTGGCATTGCTCCGCATTTGCTTAAACCATTTATTGTAATTGTTCTTTTAAACATATCATCGCTAATTGCTGCAGCTGCTATAAACTCACCACTATATGTAAGTTTTTCATAAATTTCATCGCTAACTACTAATATATCGCTACCTTCTAATGCTTTGCCAATCTCTTCAAGTTCAGCTTTGCTATATACGCCACCGCATGGATTGCTTGGACTATTTAGCACTATTGCTCTTGTTTTTGAAGTTATAGCAGATTTGATTTGGCTAGCTGTTAATTTAAATTTATTATCTTCACTTGTTTCAATGATAACTGGAGTACCACCACAATATTTTACTATTTCAGGATAGCTTACCCAGTATGGAGATGGGATTATAACCTCATCGCCATGATTGATAATGCATGAAAATAGATTAAATAAAGAGTGTTTGGCACCTACATTTGTAATAATTTGACTTGGTTTGTAGTTTAGATTATTATCTCTTTTTAGCTTTGTAGCAATAGCTTCTAGGACTTCAGGTGTACCAGGGACCGCGGTATATTTACCACAACCTTTATCCAAAGCTAGTTTTACTGCATTTTTGATAACTTCTGGTGTATCAAAATCAGGCTCTCCAGCACTAAAGCTAACAACATCAAGCCCAGCAGCTTTCATCTCTTTGGCTTTTGAGCTAATTGCGATTGTAAGACTCTCGCTTAGAACTGAAATTCTTTTAGATAATAACATTTTTACTCCTTTATTGATTTAATATACTCTTGATATTTTTTGTCTAATACTATTTTATCGCTTCCTTGACATCCAAGATTTTCTATACGATCTATTAGATAGATTAGCAATTCTTTTGTGATATCTGGTAGCTTATTGTGTTCAAATGGACGATTATCACTGCTAATGCATTTAGCCGGAATTCCTACAGCTGTGGAGTGCGGTGGTACATCTTTTACTACAACTGAATTGGCACCAATTTTTGAACCAGTTCCTATGGTGATATTGCCTAAAATTTTGGCTCCAGCACCGACAACTACGCCATTTTCTAATGTAGGATGGCGTTTGCCTTTATCTAGGCTTACTCCGCCTAAGGTAACTCCTTGATAAATCAAGCAATCATCGCCGACTATAGCTGTCTCACCAATTACTATTCCAGTGGCATGATCAATAAATACTCTTCTTCCAAGAACTGCTGCTGGGTGTAGATCAACTCTGGTTAAAAAATTGCTAATTCCAGCAAGCATTCTGGCTAATTTATGCCACTTTTTATTCCATAAAATATGGATAATTCTATGATTGGCTACTGCCCATACTCCAGGATAATTAAAGATAAGATCTATGCAGCTACGATATGCTGGATCTTGTACTTTAGGCTGAGATAAATCCTCTTTAATAATTTGAAAAATACCCATCATTAGCCTATGGTTTTTAGATATCCATTATCGTTTAAGAATAGATATAGTTCGCCTAGAATATGTTTTTTTTGTTTTTCATCTACTAGTGTTGAATTTTCTATTCTCTCATTTAGAGTATCTCTAATAGCGTGTATATCATAGTCTAAATCCTCTAATATATCCATGACAGATTGAGATTCTAAAATATTTTTTATCTCATAATTGCCCTCTTCATTGATGATTATTGTAGCTTCAGTAGGGTGGGTAAATAGATTGTGTTTCATTCCAAGAACCTCTTGATATGCACCAACAAGGAAAAACCCTAAAAAATAATCCTCTTTTTCTAAATCAACATCATGCAAGAATAGCGGATTTTTGGTCGCATCAAAGCTAATTTCACCATCGCTATCACAAGTAATATCCCAAATAGATGCTGATAGGGTAGGGCGTTCATCTAATCTATCAAGTGGCATTATAGGAAAATTTTGTCCAAGTCCCCAAAAATCAGGCAAGCTTTGGAACATTGAAAAATTAACCAAATATCTCTCTTGCACCTCTTCTTGAATTTTTAAAAGCTCTGCATAATTTTGTTTATTTCCTAAAAGCGAGATCGCTTTTTTCATAATTAAATGGACTAAAATTTCACTATTTGATCTATCTTGTAAATCTACATAACCTAAATCAAATAGAGTAAGAACGCTCTCCATATGATCGATTGCATCGTGGAGATACTCTATGGCATTGCTTGGTTTTATACTTCTATATAGGTCGTGCAATTCACTAATTAGTGGAGGATTATTCTCTTTTAATATTAGTTTTTCTTCTGTATATTCTTGACTAAATAGCTCAAGTACAGGAGCTACTAATACAGCATGAGATGCAGCTATATATCTACCGCTTTCTATAAATATATCAGGTTCAATCTCATTTTTTTGATTAGCAATGCTTTTTAGTAAAAACACAACATCATTTGCATACTCTTTAAGGGTGTAATTCCTGCTTGGATTATCTTTAAATTGTGAATACTCAATAGCCAAACCGCCGCCTAAATTTATAGCTTTTAGAGATTTTGCTCCCATTTTACGAAGCTCTGCGTAAATATTTCCTGCTTCTATAAGAGCTTTTTTGAGTGGATGAATTTCATTTATTTGACTTCCAATATGAAAGTGAATCATAGTAAATTGCTCAATTAGGTTATTTTCTTTTAGTAAATTTACTGCCTCAATTAGCTCTGTAGATGTAAGTCCAAACTTAGAGTTTATCCCACCACTTTTTGCCCATACACCTGTGCCACTGCTATGGAGTCGAATTCTAAGGCCAATATTTGGCTTTGGTTTAAATCTCTCTTTGGCAGTAGAGATAATTGATTTTAATTCATTTAATCCCTCGATTGTAAGAGTGATATTGTGTCCCATCTCAGCAGCGATAAAGCCAATATCAATTAGCTCGTTATCTTTAAATCCATTGACAGTAATTGGTGCGCCATAGTTATTATATGCCATAGCTAGCAGTAACTCAGCTTTTGAACCAGCTTCTAATCCATACCCATAGCTTTCTCCAATTTTAACTAAATTTTCTACAAATCCTGGATATTGATTTACCTTTAATGGATATACAGCATTAAAGCTTCCACTATAGCCAAATTCTTTTTTAGCTCTTTCAAAACTAGAGTATACCTGTACAATTTGCTTTTTAATAAGATGTGGAAATCTAAGTAGCAAAGGCCCACGATAACCATCATTTCTAATATCTTTTACAATATCAATAAGTGCTGGTTTTAAGTCGCTATTTAAGCAGACTTTGCCACTATCAATGATAAAATTTGAATCTCCCCACAGGCTTAGTCCATAGTCGTGTGTCATATTTCACCCTCCAAATTTGCTATAGATATTCGTTTTTCATCTTTTGTTTGTAGATTTTTGTACCAAATTTGACCTTGGCTAAACTCATCATCACCAAGACATAAAAATATTTCAAAACCTTTTTTATCAGCTATATTTAGATGTTTATTTGGGCTTTTTGCTTCGTATGAAATTTCAGTTTTATAGTTTTTTCTTAAAATTTGAGCAGTTTTATATATTTGGCTTATTAAATTTGGACTTAAAGCACATATATATATTCCTTCTCTCTTGTTTTGACTCTCTTTTTGGCGTAAAATTTCCATAATTCTCTCCACGCCCATTGCCCAGCCAACTGCAAAAGTAGCCTTGCCACCTAGATATTCACAAAGCTTATCATATCTGCCGCCACCTGCGACTGCACTTTGTGAGCCAATATCATCGCTAATAAACTCAAAGGCAGTTTTGCAGTAGTAATCAAGCCCACGTACGAGTTTTGGATCGATTTGAAATTCGACTCCATTTGCTTTTAAAATCTCTTGAAGTTTATTAAAATCATCGTTACAAATTTGATTTAAATTTTGAGTAATAAGTGGAGCATCTTTTAAGATATTTTGACAACTCTGGCTTTTGCAATCAAGTATCCTAATAGGGTTAGTATCAAGTCTTCTTAAGCAATCATCGCATAAATTTTCTTTATTATTTTCAACAAATTTAACTAATTTTTCTTTATATGCTGGCATACACTCTCCATCGCCTAATGAGTTGATTTTTAGTGTGGTTTTAATTTTAAGCCTATTTAAAATTTCATTTAACATTAAAATTACAGATGCATCCTCATATACACTTGATTCCCCAAAGCACTCCACGCCAAATTGATGAAATTCTCTTAAACGGCCACGCTGAGGACGCTCATATCTAAACATACTACCGTGATAAAAGTATCTTCTAACACCACCAGCTCTATCAAATTTATTCTCTATAAATGCTCTTACGACTCCAGCAGTTCCTTCAGGGCGAAGACAGACATCATTGCCACCTTTGTCTATAAATTGATACATCTCTTTACCAACTATATCGCTACTTTGTCCAACGCTTCTTTTAAATAGTGCGGTCTCTTCTAGTTTTGGTGTTTCGCAAAACTCATAGCCATAGTTTTTAACCACAGCTTCACAGGTATCAATTATAAATTTATATAGTTTTCCATCGTTTTCAAGTAGGTCTTTCATACCACGAAGAGCATTAATCATATAAATTTCCTTATTTTATTATGTATAATTTCTGGGCTTAGTGAGGCATCGATCTCTAAGACTTCAAATTTTAAATCGGCGAGTATTATACTCATAAATCCTTGAACTCTCATTAAATACTCAATTCCACGACTTTCAATATCATCATTTTGACCTCTACTAAAAAGCCTTTGACGGATTAAATTCTCATCTGCTTTTAAAAATACAAATTTATCTCCAAAATCTGAACAAAGCGCAAATTTATTTAGTTCAATTAAGGTTTTTATATCTAGATTATCATCATTTGCCATAGCATATGCAAGACCAGATACAAAGCTTCTATCGCTTAAAATCAAATTTCCATAATTGGGCTTTAAAACTTTTTCATAGTGTTCAGCTCTATCAGCTAAAAATAGAAAAATTTCTGCTCTTTGTGATATTTTACTTGCACTACTCATTAAATAATTTCTAATCATCAATCCAAGCTCTGTGCCACCTGGTTCTTTAGTTATTATAGCATCTTTGTAAATCTCTTTTAGCATATTTATTTGAGTAGATTTACCAGCTCCATCGACACCTTCAAAATTAATTAGCATACTCTTCCTTTATTTTTTGATAAACTTGCTCTGGTACAAGTGAGCTAATATCGCCATTATGACGCAAAACCGATCTAACAATTGAGCTTGATATGAAAGCATTTTTAAGACTTGGCATAAAATATACTGTCTCAAATTGACTCCATAAAGAGGCATTGGCATAACCAATTTGTAATTCATATTCAAAATCGCTCACAGCTCTTAGGCCTCGCACTACTGTATTAATATTTTGTGATTTGGCAAAATCAACTAAGAGATTATCAAAACCAATAACCTCTACACTAAGTAGATCTTTTGTAGCTAATTTAGCTAGTTCAATCCGTTTATGATAATCAAAATATGGAGTTTTAGACTCATTTAGTGCTACTGCTACAATAACTCTATCAAAGACATTGCAAGCTCGTCTAATAACATCTAGATGACCATTAGTGATAGGATCAAATGTTCCTGGATATATGCATGATTTCATTTTTACCTCTATTTTATGATGGCTTGGTTTTTGCCTACTACTTGGGCTTTTAGAGTTTGATTATTTTGGTTTTTAACACTGATTATTTGTCCGATATTGCCGTCATTGAGCGCGGTTACTAATATTTCTACTTTTAAAGATCCATCTTCTATAATAGCAGTGATTTTATCACCTTTTTTGATATCGCTTAGGGTTTTAAATTGGCGATTAGTTAGAATTTTGCCACGCTTGATTTTGCTTTTAGTTATAAGTTGGTGATTTGATGGATTTATGATGGCTTGCTTATCATAATCCTTTAGACTTACGAATTTTTGTTCATAATCACTTAAATTTAGTATATGATCTCGCCCAATGTCTTTAGTAGCAACTAATACTGGGAGCTTAAAATCGATTTTGAATTTATAAAATATACTTTTACTGGTAGAATTTGGTGTAGTATAGACTGCTCTAAATGTTCCACTATCATCACGTAAGCCAAGCAAGATAATATTTTTTAATTTTAACTCATTAAAATTTACTGGTAGTTCATTGTGATTATCTATATTAATAGAATTTATCTTAGCTGATGGAAATTCATCATAAATAGCCTTATGAAGTTCATCAATTAAAGAGCTACTAAAAAGAGGAATAGAAAAAATAAGAAGTAAAAAAATGGAGCGGGAAACGAGATTCGAACTCGCGACCCCAACCTTGGCAAGGTTGTGCTCTACCCCTGAGCTATTCCCGCATTTTGTTGAATTGAAGTGGAATGATACCATATTTTTACTCACTTGTCAAGATATTTTAAAAATTTTTATCTCTTTATTATCGTCAATGCCGCTTTCACCGATACTAGAGATATATATAAAATTTGATAAAGAGATAGGTTTTATCATTGAAGGGCTATAAATATTATCATTTGTTGCTCTAAATTCGCCATTTTTTGCTGTTCCTATTACAATATTTGCTCTACTGGCTTTAAATTTTAAATTACCTTTAAATTTGGCAATTTGCATCTGAGGCAAAAACTCACTAAATCCAGCTAGTTTTTTAGTTAGCGGTAAAACAGTGATATATGTAGCTAGTAGGCACGACATTGGATTACCTGGCAGGACAAAGATAAACTTATCACCTTTTTTATAGCATTTAGTAGGTTTTGCAGGGCGCGCATCAATTGAATTAAAAAGCATTTTAAAACCAAGTAAATCTAAAACCTCACTCATATAATCAGCTTCACCCTTGCTTGCTCCGCCACTTGTGATAATAATATCATAGTTAATGCAACTCTCAAGAGCCTCTTTAATAGTTGAAATTTGATCTTTTAAAACACCTTTATATTCACTTTCAAAGCCATTTTGGCTAAGTGCAGCCATTATCCCAAAACCGTTTGCGTTATATACAGAAAGAGTATCGCAGCTATCCCACGGCTCATAAATTTCATTCCCGCTACTAAAGATAGCAATTTTTGGCTTTTTAATAACATCTACATAGCTAATACCTTGAGCAGCTAAAAGCATTATATTTGCTGGAGTTAGTGTTGAGTTTTTATTTAGTAAAAGCTCGCCAGATTTAATCTCTTCTCCAGTGATTTTTCTAGCGTTATTTGGTGGAGTATCTAGTGGAACTATTAAATTGCCATTTTTATCTAATTTTTCATTCTCTATCATTACAACAGTATCAGCACCATTAGGAAATATAGCTCCAGTCATAATCTTATAGCACTCATTTGGACCGATTTGATAGATATTTTTATCACCTGCTAGAATCGTTCCTTTGATTTTTAGAGGATTTTTAATATCAGCATAGGCAAAGGCGTAGCCATCAAGTGCTGAGTTGTCAAATGCTGGAAGAGTTCTAGTAGCTATAATATCTCTAGCTACAACTCTATTAGTTGCCATATAAAGTGGCACAATCTCGCTTCCATTTAGCGTATTAATACTACTAATTAAATCAAATACTTCATCAACTCTCATATCTTACTCACTAAGTCTTTTTATATCAGCACCAATAGCTGTAAGTTTAGATTCTAAATTTTCATAACCACGATCAAGGTGATAGATACGATGAATTCTAGTTATTCCTTCGGCTCTTAGAGCTGCAATTATTAGTGCTGAGCTAGCTCGTAGGTCAGT
>JAFVMP010000111.1 GCA_017506845.1 Campylobacter sp. | reverse complement strand
ATACAACAATAAAAGCAATGATAAGAACTGGCGCATGAGTATTAATACCAGGCATATCATAGTGCAATATAAATGATGATACAACCATTGCAAGAAGCGCTATAAGCGAAGCCAAGCTAGAAATCTTAAGCACTTTACCAGCAATAAACCATACAATAACAGCAATAATCAACTCAAATGGTAAAAAACACGCCAAAACACCAGCGCCGGTAGCAATTCCCTTGCCACCTTCAAACATCAAATATGGAGAAAAACAATGACCTACAACAGCTAAAACTCCCATCGCCCAAAGAGTAGAAATATCAAGATCGAATATAAATCTACCAACCAAAATAGGTATTACACCCTTAAGTGCATCAAACACAACAGTTAAAATTGCAAGCTTTTTAGCTAAGGCTGGATTACTCTCTTTAATCACTCTTAAAACATTAGTAGCGCCTATACTTTTGCTACCACTTTTTTTGATATTTACTCCACCAAAAAGTAAGCCAAAAAGCAATCCAAAAGGCACTGCGCCAATTAAATAAGCAACTAAATAAGCTATTAAATTCTCATTCATACAATTACTTTCCACCAAAATATAGCAAAGCTGAACCCCAAGTAAATCCACCGCCAAAAGCATCAAGCAATACCAATGAGCCATTTTTAAGTCTGCCGCTTTCATAAGCATCGTTCATTGCCATAGGGATAGATGCCGAGCTAGTATTGCCGTATTTTTGTACAGTTACAACACATTGAGAGTCGCTAAAATTTAATCTTTGTTTTACGGCCTCTATAATTCTTAAATTTGCTTGATGCGGGATAAAAAGATCTATATTATCTGATGGAATTTGGTTTTTCTCTAAAATATTAACTACATCTTTTGTTAGAGTATTTACGGCGATTTTAAAAACATCGTTACCAGACATTTTCATAAAATTTAGTCGATTTTCTATAGTATCCTTATTTGCAGGATTTACAATAGCACAACCCGGAGTTATTAATAGCTCACCTTTGCTTCCATCGCTTGAAGTATGTACATCTAAAATTGGATTGTTATCTCTTGCGCTAACTACGGCTGCACCGGCTCCATCACCAAAAAGCACACAAATACTACGATCACTCCAGTCCATAATCGTACTAGTTTTCTCAGCTCCAATAATTAAAATATTTCTCTTAGCACCGCTTTCAATCATAGATTTAGCTAACTCTAAAAGATAGATAAATCCTGTACAAGCCGCACTAATATCAAAGGCTGTTATATCTTTTAGGCCTAGTTTATTTGCGATCACGCAAGCAGTTGAAGGCATGCAAAAATAGTCTGGTGTAATAGTAGCGCATATTACAGCATCGATATCACTCTTATCTAACCCTGAGCGCTCCAAAGCTTGCAAAGCCGCCATATAACCTAAGTCACTTGTAAATTCATCCTTAGCGATACGACGCTCTTTAATTCCAGTACGCTTAGTTATCCATTCATCGCTAGTATCAACTATCTTTTCTAAATCATAATTTGTAAGAATATCTTTAGGAGCATAAGCACCAATTGAAATTAACGAAGCTTTAGTCATTTTGCAAACTTTGTAAGCCCATTTGAAATAACCTCATTTATGCTAGATTCTGAGAATTTAAGAGCTTGGAATATTGCGTTTTTGATAGCTTTTGGACTTGATTTACCATGGCTGATGATTACACAATCTTTTACACCAAGAAGTGGCGCACCACCATATTCATCATAATCAATCTGGTTCTTAAGCCCTCTAAATACACTCTTCATCAAAATCGCACCCAATATCGCAAGCGGAGATTTTTTAACACTTTGTTTGATAATTTTAGTAATTGCACTAGCAACACCTTCGCTGGTTTTTAATAAAATATTACCAACGAATCCATCACAGATGATAACATCAACACTTCCATCAAAAATTTGATTACCCTCTACATTTCCGATGAAACTATCGAGTTTTTTAAGCATTTCAAATGCATCTTTTGTAATTTCATTACCTTTGCAATCCTCTTCACCGTTGCTAAGTAGACCAATTCTAGGATTATCAATCCTCATAATCTCTTTAGCATAAGCATAGCCCATAATAGCAAATTCAAATAAATTTTCTGCCTTACAATCAACATTTGCACCAACATCTAAGACCAATGTTTTTTGATTAGCCTGTGTTGTAGGCATTAAAGTAGCAATTGCTGGCCTACTAATACCCTTTACTCGTCCAAGACGTAAAGTTGCTAAACTCATACTAGCACCACTATGACCGGCTGATACTACTGCTTTACAGTCTCCGCTACGAACTAGCTCAACAGCTTTGAATATCGTACTTTCTTTACGTTTTAGCGCATCAGTAGCACTCTCATCCATAGCAAATACCTCATCTGCTTGAACAAAAGTAATAAATTTAGAGTATTTATGCGGAATAAGGGATTTTAGCTTACTCTCATCACCTACTAAATAAGCTTGAAACTCTCTTTGTTTTAAAGCTTCAATAACTCCAGCTATAATTGGTTCAGCACCAAAATCCCCGCCCATAGCGTCAATTGCTATTTTAATCATCGTTTATATTAGTACTCGCCAGTTGTTCTATTTACACGGTGAGGCATTTTCCAGCTGCCGTCTTTATCTTTTACCGGCATTGGTAATGTAACTTTATAGTGGGTTCTACGCTTTGCAGCTCTTGTATGACTCACTCTACGCTTAGGTACTGCCATTTTACTCTCCTTCTAAAATTTTACACTTATCACAATAAAAATAATCGCTTTTAAAGGCCTCTAACTCACCAATTAAGATCTCATCTGTATCTATTATACCACCAAAAAATTCTATGGTATTGCTTAGCTCATTATCACTATCTTTATAGATACCATCGCTTAAAATTAGATTTAGTTCTTCATCTAGGCTTAAAACTATATCAGTGCCACAACTATCACAAATATGCTCTAATTCACCGATTAATCTACCGCTGCACTTGGCTAAATTTAGAGTAGTTTTTTTAATACTACCGCTAAATTTAACTCCATCAATACTACTTTCAAAATTAACTGGCGTAGTAGTTAGCTTATCAAAGCGAATTTTCAATTAAATAACCTTAGCAGATCTCTCTACTAGCAAAGAAAAATGCGATTTCTATTTTAGCATTTTCTAAGCTATCGCTACCATGAACTGCATTTGCATCAATACTCTCAGCAAAATCAGCCCTAATAGTACCAGGTGCTGCCTCTTTAGGGTTTGTAGCACCCATTAACTCTCTATTTTTTAAAACAGCATTTTCGCCCTCAAGCACCATAACTACAACTGGACCACTAGTCATAAAATCAACTAAATCATTGTAAAATGGT
>JAFVMP010000110.1 GCA_017506845.1 Campylobacter sp. | reverse complement strand
CGATATCAGTATATAATCCACTAAATTCATCACTTCTTGTTTTGATCGCCATAACGATCTCTTCTAAAGCTGCATTACCGGCTCTTTCACCTAGACCGTTAATAGTACATTCTACCTGTCTTGCTCCAGCCTTAATACTTGCTAGAGTATTTGCTACTGCAAGTCCAAGGTCATTGTGATTATGAACCGATATAATAGCTCTATCTCCAATGTACTCACTCATAATTCTAACCATATCAGCTATCTCATATGGCAATCTAAAGCCTACAGTATCAGGCAAATTTAAAGTCTTAGCACCAGCATTTACCACCGCATCACATATCTCTTTTAAAAATGATATATCGCTTCTACCGGCATCTTCGCAGCTAAACTCAACATCATCTACAAAACTTTTAGCATATTGTACCGCTTCAACTGCTCTTTTGATAACCTCATCAGGCTTCATCTTAAGCTTGTGTTCCATATGAATTGGGCTAGTAGCGATGAAGGTGTGAATTCTTCTATTTTTTGCTGGAGCGATTGCATCGGCTGCTGCTTTTATATCACGCTCAAGAGCTCTTGAAAGACTAGCAACTTTAATGGATTCTACCTGTTTAGCTATTTGATTAATCGCATCAAAATCTCCAGGACTAGCAGCAGCAAATCCAGCCTCCATAACATCAACGCCAAGGCGTTCTAATTGAAGAGCAATTTGAATTTTCTCTTCAGTATTCATAGATGCACCAGGGCTTTGCTCACCATCTCTTAATGTTGTATCAAAAATTATAATTTTATTTTTATCCATTTTATTATCCTTAAATTTAATATATTTTATAGTATGCTATGCATAAAGTTATTAAAAGGAGCTACAGAGCAGATTAAGGAGAGAAAGTTTATAGATAAATATATAAATTTTTTTACTATTTGCTATCATTTTTGTTCCTTTATCTTAATATTTTTGGCAAAAAATCTCGCCCAAACAGCACGAATTATACCATATGTAGTATAAATAGAAATCAAAGCAGTAGCTGATTCTAAAGGATATAGATATAAAAGTGAAAATAGTATTACAAGCACTACAAGAGCTTTAATATAATTAGCACGACTAAAATCAACCTTTTTAAAGCTTGGATAGCGTACATTAGAAACCATAAGTATAGAAAGCACACTCATTAAAATAATAAATATCCACTCATATCCTTGCATAATCTCATATTTATTATAAATTCCAATCCAAAATCCAGCGACTATAGCAGCTGTGGGAATCGGTAGCCCAATAAACATATTTGGTTCATTTTCATTAGTTGTAACATTAAATCTAGCTAATCTAATAGCTCCAAATACTACAAACATAGCAGTAATTAATGAACCAAATCTGCCAAATTCATCTCCAATACTAAAATAAAACAACATAGCTGGAGCTACACCAAAAGCAACTAAATCAGCTAAACTATCAAATTCTACACCAAATTTAGATGTGGTTTTGGTTAATCTTGCTACTCTACCATCTAGCCCATCAAGCACAAGAGAGATGACAAGATAAAAAATAGCCTTTCCAAATTCGCCATTAGCACTAGCTAAAATACTGATAATACCAGTAAATGCACTACCTGCTGTAAATAAATTTGGAAGTATATATATTAATTTATTATTGCTACTCATCTATATAACCTATAATATTACAAGCTTTTACTTTATCGCCTTTAGTAAGAGATATTCTCGTATTTAAAGGCATCAAAAGAGAGACTTTGCCATCTTTAATAAAGCCTATTCTACGACCAGATTTAACATAAGTTATACTTTCTAAATAAATCTTAGATGTAAGTGCTGAAGTGCTAATACGAAGTATAATATCTTGATTTTTAGATATTATGGTAGCTCGGTTATTTAATAAATTTGAGTTTGAATCGCTGCTATGTAAATTTAGACCATTACGCCTTTTAATATCAGATATCTCCATATCACAAGTAGCACGCAAAACACCACAATCAATAATTCTTGAGCGAATTAAAATTTCACTATAACTACGGCCATTATAATTGCATTTTTTAATATCTTCTACAACTCCATCAATAGGAGATAATATAGCTTTAGAATCTTCACTTTGCGGTAGTCTTTCAGGGTTTCTATAAACCCACAAAGTAGCTAAAAGTAAGATAGTAAAAAAACTAAACCAAAAATCAAAAATCCAAGATAGTATTAAAAGCACCACTGAAATAGCGATGCATTTATATCCATATCTGCTTATGATTCCTAGATTATTCATCTACTTGATTCTCTTTTGCTTTTTTGATGTCTGAATTCTCATCTTCAACATCTACTAAGCGAGTAGGCAAACCATTTGCTTCTTCAAATTCTTTAATAATCGCCCTAACTTTATCGCCCTCTATAGTCTCTTCTTCATATAAAGATTCTACCATTTTTTCTATCGCACCACGATAAAGCTCAAGCGTAGCAAGAACTGCCTCATATCTCTCATTTAAAAAGCTCTTTACAAACTCATCAAGTTTTTGCGCCATATCATCACTATAATCTTTTAGAGTTTGACCCCCATTTAAAAATACATTGCGTTGTTTTTCTAGCACCATAAGTCCAGCTACATCAGTCATTCCATACATTGATACCATTGCTTTTATAATATCAGTAGCGCGTTCAAGATCGTTACTTGCGCCTGTGCTAATCTCTTTGATAAATACTTGCTCAGCAGCTCTACCACCTAGCAATACATCAACCTTAGCAATCAACTCATGTTTTTGCATTAAAAATTTATTCTCTTCTGGGGCGTTAAGCGTATAACCTAAAGCTGCAATACCACGCGGTTTTCGCTTTTATGCTATGCTTGTGCTACAATAGGGACAAAAAATGTTTCTATATTGCGTTGCAAGTGATTCAATAAATTTAGTATAGATTGAACTCCTTGATTGTTATAT
>JAFVMP010000109.1 GCA_017506845.1 Campylobacter sp. | reverse complement strand
ATCTGATGTTCCAAAGCCAATGGCTCCAATAAAAAATAAACCTTTTTTGGCATTTGTATTAGAATATTTAAAAAAACAAAATATTTCTAGAGTTGTTTTAGCGGTTTCGTATAAATATGAAATTATACAAGAATATTTTGGAAATTCTTATCTTGGAATGCAGATATTATATAGCATAGAAAAGGAGCCTTTAGGCACTGGTGGAGCTATCTTAGAGGCTTTAAATTTAATAAATAGCGATAGTTGTTATGTATTAAATGGAGATACTTTTTTTGATGTAAATTTAGATAGATTAAAATTAGATAATAGTGATATCTGCGTAGCTTTAAAGCCTATGAAAAACTTTGATAGATATGGAAGTGTTGATATAGATAATAATAGCTATATTTCTGCTTTTAATGAGAAGAAATTTACATCAAATGGATTGATAAATGGTGGAGTTTATTTAATTAAAAAACATATATTTAACTCATTTAATTTACCTAATAAATTTTCATTTGAAGAGTTTTTTCAAGAAAATTTTTTGATTTTTAATGCTAAAGCTACTGTTTTTGATGATTATTTTATAGATATTGGAATACCGCAAGATTATAAAGCCTTTATAGATAAAAACTCTTAAAAATGATGCCTTTAAATTGCTTATATATAGGTAAAATGATAATTAAAATTTATAATTAATTTTTTAAATATAGTTTAATATTGTGAATAATATAAGATAAATAGTCATTGCATAAAAATTCTAAATTTGGATATTTGATGTGATTAAATTTATATTATAATCATTTTGAATCATAAGATATTTATATAACCCAAGATTTTATAATTTGCATAAAATCTTGGGTAGTAATATAAGTATTATTAACGTTTTTTACACTCTTTTTGAATATTTTTGCATTTAAACCATAAGCTTAGATAGCCTAGTTTTAGTGGGCTTTTATCAGCCTCTATCATAGCTTCTCCAAGTTTGTATGTTAGACACTCTTTTTCTTTTAGGGCTTCTTTGTAATCTGGATATGACTCTAGTGGTGGAAGTTTTAGATTAGGATTAGCTTTAATTTTTTCATTATAGGCTATTTGTTCTTTTTTATGCATATCTTTTATATAGCTTAATACATAAGGCATTCTTATATATCCCCATATGCTTTTAGAGTTTGCTATCATAGCTTGGCCTAGTTTATAGCTTAGTTGGTTGTGGATACGGGATTTGGCGGTATATATACTTTGTTGTTTTATATTTTCTTTGCCTATTAGCTGTAAAGCTTTGATTTGTTCTTTCAACTCTTTGTTTTCTTGGATTGCATTGTAATCATATCTTAGCTCTTTTTCTAAAATTTGTGCTTTGAGTTTTTTATTTATTAGATCTTGTTCTAAATTTGAAATCTCTAAGGATTGTTTTTTGATAGGTATGGAGTTGATAGTATCTTTTAGATGTTTTAACTCTACATTTACTTTTGTTAATTCTTGGTTTTTTATATTTAGCTGTAAATTTGTTTTAGATAATTTATCTTGTTCTATTTTTAATTTGGCCTCTAATGAGCGATTATATCCATGAATAAAATCTCTTCTTTGTAAGAAAAAATCTCTATACAATTTATAATCGATCATTATTATAAAGAGTTCTAAGCGCTTCTCTAGTACAAACTCATCGTGTGGATAATTAGTAAAATAAACTATATCACACTCATTTATATTTCTTATATCAATAACAGGCATTCTGACAAATGGATTAAATGCTGCAAAGCAATGCTTTTGCGGTAATGGAAAATTTTTCATACTACCTTGTGTGTATAAGTCTATATATCTTTGTATATTAAGAGGTGATACAAATAAAATATCCATCCTAGTATATAAAATATAATCATATTTTATACTATTTTCTTTTTCATAAGATTCTCTTAGCCTATTTCCTCTTTTTTTAGATTCACTCCCGCCATGGATACCTTCTTGCAAATGCTCTACTAAAAATTTTTTTGGATTATATATCTTTCTTATATTTTCTATATCATCTTGGCTAAGTAGATGAATATCAAATAGATCTTGTCCATTATGCCAACTTCTATCACTGCTACTACTCATATCCCAAGTATGTATAAATATATCAACTTCCCAACCATCTTTTAAATTAGGTTCAACTATATTTTTAAAAAAGCTCTCATAAGTCTTTTTATATGTTCTTGTATGACCAAAAAATTGTATAGCTAATCTTTTTTGAATCATAATTATCCTTTAATAAATTTTATATATTTTTGTAAATCATCTGGAGTGCCTATACCATGCATATCATCAAAATTCATCAAAAAACAACCAATTTTTGCTCCATTTTTAATTGCATAATTATAGGCTGGAGCAGTATAAAATTCATTATTAACCCTATCATTTCTAGCAATCATATCTATAGCTGAATCTACAAATAAACTTCCTTTAGAAAATAGATAAATTCCAACTGTAGCAATATCAGATATAACCTCTTTTTCTTTTACTTCTACAATTAGCTCATTGTTCATTTTTACAAAAGACCATTTTGGGCTTTTTTCTTTATCCGTAAAACATAAAATAGAACCGTCTAAATTACGATTTTTACAATCATTGATATAATCATTTATATCAATATCTATTATTTGATCCGAATTTGCTATCATTAATGGTATATCATTATCTATTAACTCTCTTGCATGCAGTACAGAACAAGCAGTCCCTTCGGTTAATGACTCTACGCTAACAAAGCTAACATTATAGTCTTTAGATATCTGTTCGCAAAGTTTTTTTTCATTTTCTAAATAAGCCTTTTGCAATATAATAATATAATGTGCATTATCAACCTTTAAATTATCCAAAACTCTCATAATCATAGGTTTGCCTAATACATCTACAAATGGTTTTGGTTTTTCATACCCCTCTTTAGCAAAACGGCTTCCAGCGCCTGCTGCTGGTATTAAAATATTTATTTTACTCATCATTATTCTCCATATTTTCCTAGATATTTATCATTTTTGGCTGCTGGGATTTTTACTACTACATTTTGAGAGTCTTCTAATGCTTCAAAATCTGTATCCTCAAACGGCTTTATAGCTATGATATCGCCCTCTTTATATATCACGCCATTCATTTTTACTTTTCCTTTAGTAATTACAGTAATTTCGGTAGCTACCTTATGATAATGTCTTTCTTCATAATCACCCTTTTTATAGGTTTTTACTCCAACTTCTACTTGATCTGTTTTTAATACACTTGGTTCAAAATCACCAATAAACCAACCACGAATCATATCATTTAAATTATCTATTTTCATTTTTTGCCTTTTTGTTTTTATATTGTTTTATTATGCGGCTAATTTCAAATAGCAGCCAATACCCCCCCCCCGCCGGTGATAAAGCCTTTATTATTGGCTTTTATCAAAGCCTCTCCAAGTTTATAACTTAGATGATTTTTACATTTTAAAGCTTCTTGATAATCAGGGTATGACTCTAATGGCGGAAGTTTTAAATTTGGGTTATCTTTTATAATTTTATTATAAGCAATTTGTTCAATATTGTGTTGTTTTTTAATAGAATATAAGGTATACGGCATTTTTAAATAGCCTAATATACTTTTAGAGTTTTCTATCATAGCTTGGCCTAGTTTATAAGGGAGTTGGTTTTGGATTTTTTTAATTGCAATATTAGTATTTATGTATTCAAATTTATGCATTCTATCTAAATGTATTAGGCAAAAAACACTATTTCTATCTTTAATATATAGAGAATTTGGATTACTATGATAAAATTTTATAGAAAATATTTTTTTACTATATGGAGCTAGAGTATTGTGCTCTACTACGCCCCATCTAGTTATGCACTCTAGATCTAAAATTTTAAATCCTCTATAAGCAATTAAATATAGCCCAAATACTATATAATCAAAACTAGCTCCGCTTATTCTAGAAAAATCATGCTTTATAAAGTCTCTTTCTAATCCGCTTTTATCAAAAAAATCTTGAAGAAATTTGCAAGGATAAATGCATAGCTGATTAAACCAAAAATACAATCCTTGTGGTACTTTTTTATCAAAGAATTTTATAGATTCTCTATATATACCGCTCCAATTAGCCTGTGTTTGATTGCCATATAGTAGTTTATTTTTTTGAAATTCTTTGCACATATTCATTAAATTAATATTTTTAATAATCATAGATTCGTCATCTAATATAATAATATACTCATAATCTTTTTGCAAAATATATAAGGCATATAGTTTTTTAATATTAATTATTGCTTTATTATCCTTTACACTTTTTAGTTCATTCTCCAAAACTATACTTCTAAATTCTCCTCCATATTTTGCAAGAAAAGTAATTTCATCGCTATAACTACTAAAAACAAAACAAAGATCTGCTTGCTTATGCAAATCACAATTTCTAAAACTACGCATAAATGCATATGCTCTTTCAAATCTAGGAAGATGTGTAGGAATTAAAAAGCAAATTTTATTTTTAGCCATTAAACAACCTCATACAAATAAGCCCTAAGAGCTGAAATTTTATTATCTTCATTCCACTCTATAATATCTACGCCTTCTAAACGCTTTTCATCTAAAATTAATATAAATTCTATAAAGCTAGTTTTATTATCAATATAAATATTTTTAGCGCTAAAATTTAAATTCGAAAAACTATTAAAAATATCACTGATTACATTTAAGCAGCTATTTTTTCCATCTATATGCTTTACTACCGGATCTTCTAAATAAAAATCATTAGATAACATATCGCTTATACCTTGTAAATCTTTTGTATTAAATTTATTTATATATTCTTGAGTTAAATTTTTAAGCATTTTTAATCCTTTCATACTCTCTGATTTTTTCCATACTATAAAATGTATGATAAAATTCTTTATCTACTCTATATATACCTATACTTTTATCCATCAATATAAGCTCATTTAAGGTTGGAGCAATAAAAAATTGACCATTTAAATGCACATCTTTTTCTATCATTTTTTGAGCAGCCTGCACAAAATCCTTGCCCTGTCTATAATAATAAAATCCAGCAATTGCATTTTTGCTAATTGGGTTTTTCTCTACTGCTTCTATTACATTTGAATCATTATCTAGTCTAACATATGCCCATCTAGGATGAATTGATTCAAAGGCGATTACTCCCGCTTTATAATTATCAAAACTAGAAACTACTTGATTTAAATTTATTTCAAAATATTGATCTGCATTTGCTATTATGAGCGGATTATCATTATCTATCCATTCTAGAGCAAGTAATGCACTACAAGCCATACCTTGAGTCTGTTCTTTAATAATTATAATTTTGCTATCTTTGCCGGCTAATACCTTAATTGCTTCATCTAAATGAAAACCCCTAACATCATCTTCTTTTAAAATAAAAATAAACTGCTTTTCTTGAAAAACTTGATAATTTTCAATAAGCATCTCTATCATAGTTTTACCACAAATTTCAGTAAATGGCTTTGGGAAAATTATCTCATCTTCTTTAAAAAAACTACTCTTTCCTGCTAATGGAATTACAATATTTATCATAGATTTTCCTTTTGAAATTTAGCAATATGCTCTTTAATATTTTCATAATTAACATCACTTACTTCTTTTACCACCATTACATTGGCTCCGCTTGCTTTGGCTGCTTTAATACCATTTTCATTATCTTCTACAATTAGGCACTCTCTTGGATCCAAATCTAGCTTAGAGATTGCTTTTATGTACATCTCTGGATCTGGCTTGCCATGTTTTACATCTTCATTTGAGACATAAAATTCAAAATATGGGCTAAGAGCGGCTTTTTGCATCATTACATCAATAGTATTAAAAATTGAATTTGAACAAACAGCCATTTTATACCCTTCTTTATGCAATCTAGATAGGGCATATTGGTGATAAAATCTAGGCTTGCAAGCACGATATACAATTTCCATAGTATATTGCTGTTTCATTTTATTAATAAAGCTATGCAAACCTTTTGGTAGGTTTCTATCTATTGATAAAATTTCCAATTTCTTTTTTGTTGGTAGTCCATCAAAAGTTGTTAAATGTTCAGCATAGCTAATCTCCATACCAAAGAGTTTTAAAGCTCTATTGAGTGCCTCATAATGCCAATCTTTTGCCTCTATTAACACGCCATCCATATCAAAAATAACTGCTTTTATCTTATACATTAAAAAACCTCCTAGCTTCTTCTATTTTATCTGTACAAAGCATTAAATTTGCGTTTTTAAATTTACTTTCAATTTCTTTATACTCTTGCCACTCTTGTATATAATCTCTTTTGTGTAAATCTGGAGAAACTATACAAACTTTTTTATTATTATTTAGATGTTCTTCTATGATTTGCGAATTTATCCAGTGAGTATAAAACTCATCTAGCCAGATACCTTTTGCTTCTTGGTAAAATGATGGAATTTGCTCATATTCACTTTGTCTAGTAAAAATATTTAATCCATGTTTAATATAGCCTAAAGCATCAGGAACTGACATATCAAAGAAGAAATAATTATCTATTTTATATTTTTGCAATATTGATTTAAGCTCTACTTGCAAACCATCAGCTTTAATATTTAAAGCTAAAGTAGAATTTGTATAAATATTATAATCAGAATATAGGGAGAAAAATTTATCTAAGCTTAAAGAATCTTGTGTAGCAATATCGTGGGAGATTACTAAAGAACCGTTATAATCTCTAATATCGGTCTCTACCCCCCCCTATAAGATTTAGATGCTAAATCCGAACAATATTGAAATTCTCTTTGAAATGCTATCAGTTCATTTTTTTCATCACTACTTTTCCACCAACCTCGATGAGAAATAATTTGCATTATACTTTCCTATTTAAATATTTGAATTGTATTATATGAAATTTAACATAACAATAATTAATAGATATTTTACTATTTTTTCATATGCTTCTCTTTTAGTCTGATAGCTTCAAATATAAATTTAATATATCCACCTTTATACCAATTTTTATTGGCTTTTATTAGAGCAGCTCCTAGTTTGTAGCTTAGATGGTTTTTCGTGTTTAGGGCTTTTTGATAATTTAGCTCTAAGTTATTAATATCATTTTCTTTTTTAGATAATGCTTCTTTGAGAGATTTTATCTCTAGTTCTTGTGAAGTTAAAGCCTTTTTATGATTTATATCTAAATTGTTGATATCTTTTTCTTTTTGGGATAGTTTATCTTTAAGGGATTTAATCTCTAATTCTTGTGGGGTTGGTTGTGGTGTAGGTTTGGTTGCGACGGAACTCAAATTTTGTTTTAACATTAGGGTTTCTATTTCTTGTTTTAAAGATGAAAATTCTTGATTTTCAGGCTTTGCTATTATTGAATAAGTTATAAATCTTAAAGCCTCATCGGGATTTTTTCTAAACATAGATATTTTAGCCGCAACATAACTTATGTATGGATAATCTATACTAGCAAATTCTATATATTGATTTCTTATATATTCATAAAAACCAGCCGCTCCCTTTGCAAAACCACGGTAGGTATGCAACCCATAAATAGCTTCAAAAAATAACTCATCAAAAACGCAAGATTGTAGATACTCATCTGCTTTTTTTAGCTCTTTTTCTTCAAACCAAAGATCCGTCATAATTACTTTATAAAAACTATTATCAGGATCTTCATTTATGGCTTTTGTAAGCCATTGTCGTGATATATCAATAGGCTTTTTTAATCTTCTGGCGTATGAACATAGCCTATAATAGCAGTATGCTCTATGTAAGTTGCCAATATCAATACAATTAATATTTTTTTCAATAATATTATATATTTCTTCAAGGCTGTATATATCAAAAAATGAACAAACAAGCTGTTTGCCGGCTATCATGTTTGCTACATTAGAAAAAACAGAAATGCCAGTTGCATAAATTTTTTCAGCTCTACTTAGAAAATTCATATCAAAAAAGCTTCTTTCTTTATTTTCATAGTCAAAGCGACCCTTAATAAGGGAATCTATGGAGTAAATCATTACGCTTTTATTTGGCTTGATCTTATTTAGATACTCTTCTAAAATTTGATTGGCTATAAAATCTTGCCCTATAATTATGATATTATTTTTATTCCATTCTGTTTTAGTAAGCTCAATCGCTACTTCATATGGAAAGTGCCTTGATCTCATCCAAACTTCTGGGGCGATTTTGAACTCTCCAAGGACAATTTCCCCGCCCCTGATATGAATAGCAATAAAACTGCCAGAGATAATTTCATTACAAATATAATCTATATCTTTAATAATTTTAGCACAACGATCAGACCATTGAATATCTTTATAGCATTTTGACATTTCATCTAATGCTAACTCTGGCTTAATGCCACTCATAACCTCGCATAGCGGAACATTGCCAGATGCATGAAATCCCCATTTTTGCACTAAAAATTTATCTTTTGTTTCATTAAATGAAGGACAGTTTATATCATGTCTATATGAATAAAAATGATGAGAAATTAGATGTTCTTTTAAAAAATCATCTGAAAAAATTTCATAATCTTTTAGTATTTGACCAAAATGACTATAGTTATTTGCATTTACGTTGTTTTTATCTAGATATTCAGTATCTGTATTTTCCCACCATGAAAACATAAATTTATACTCACTGCCAAGCTGCCTTTTTGCATATATAGCATTTATAAGTGCTAAGATGCGCATTCCAAGACCATCGATTCTGCTACCAACTACATAATTATATTTTCTTTTAAATACTTCAATTTTTTTTAAAACCAAATGTCCTGCTGTATTTAAAGAAATTTTAATATATCTAGCTTTTATGGATTGTAATACATTAATTTCTAATATATCCAAATCATGCCACTCATGCATATTTGGGTCTATTTTAATCCATGAAATATTATCAATAGAGCATTCTACTTTCAAATTTTTATTTATTTTTTTATATTTATTTTCCTTTCTGTTTGTGATTCTTATGCAATCAATTGGTTCTATATTTTCAAGGTCAATCATCCAATATGGACTATCCTCTAGCCCTGTGTGAAAAGCAAAATTTATATCTCTTAAATCATAATTAATAGCTCTGTTCGCATCATCTATATGAGACCATTTGCTTATAGAGCTTTGAGTTGCATTTTTACCTTTTGCTAGATTAATTACATCTTCTTCT
>JAFVMP010000108.1 GCA_017506845.1 Campylobacter sp. | reverse complement strand
CCACTACTAGATTTATCACAAAAATCAAAATATCTATACTCATCTCTCCAGCTAAATGCAGCCCCATTTTTATACTGAAATCCATATGCTTCAACTGCTTCTAAAAATCCAGCCTCTCTTAAGATATTCATACAGTTTGGCAGTAGGCTTTCTCCTATTACAAAGCGAGGAAATTTTTCCTTTTCAACACATAAAACTTTAATTCCTTGTTTGTTTAATAACGCACTTACAATGCTCCCGCTAGGGCCACCGCCAATAACTAAAACATCTACACAGCGCATAGAAACTCCTAAAATATCGCTAAATTTAAAAATCACAATTGTTAATATTAACATATTTTTGCTAGAATTCCCAAATTATCATTGAATGGTTTAGGGTATTTTATGCGATTTTTATCTGTTTTTTTTATAATTTTTTTATCAAATTTATATGCTTTTAATCTAGAATATTTACAACAAATTCACTCAAATTCACTCAAAGGCGAATTTATTCAAAACAAGCATTTAAAGCACTTTGATCAGGTTTTACAAAGTAGGGGTGAGTTTGAGATTGCAAATGGTGAATTGATATGGAGTATAACATCGCCAATTAAACAAAAATCTAAAATCACAAAAGATGGAATTTGGATCGCAAATGCTCAAAATGTATGGCAAAAATTAGAACAAAACTATGATAAAGAGTTAATTTTAAGCCTATTAAGCTTGGATTTTGACTCTATAAAAGAGCAGTTTGATATAACCTTAAGTGGCAATAAAGCACAGTGGCAACTAAATTTAAAACCAAAAAATATATGGCTAAAAAAGATATTTAATCAAATCAACATTAGCGGCAAAGAGCATATTGAAATTATGAGTTTTGATGAGGCAAATGGCGATAAGACTATAAATGAATTTAAATTTAACTAGATGAAAAAACATCTTATATATATTATATTTTTGACTTTTAGTCTTTTGATGCTTGGATTTATCTTTAGTTCGCTTAATAAGGTTAAAAGTGATATTTACACTCTTATTAGTTTAGATTTTAATGAGTCAGCAATTTTAGAGAGTATACAAAGTAAAAATGCTAAAAATATTATGTTTTTAAGCTCTGATTTTAAGCTTTTACAAGAGCTTAGTAGTAATGAAATTTTTAATGAATTTAAGCTTACATATGATATTGATCAGAAATTTTTAACAGCGCTTAATAATACTAGTTTGGCTACTATAAATAGGAAAATTTTTAATCAAATTTTATATGAGCCAGAGAGGTTTTTTGCCTCTAATGCAAGTAATTTATTTAATCCATTTAACTACCGAATTATTTCTAATGATTTTTTAAATTTTAGCTCATATTCTACACTTTTAATGCCTAGTAATTTATCATTAGATTTAAAAACCCAAAGCCTAAAAGCTACCTATAATAACCAAATTTATTACTTTGCTTATGGGGTTTTAGATGATAATTTTAGTAGTTCTAAGCTATTGGAGTTTTATAAAACTGCTAAAGAAACTGCTAAAAAAAATGGAGATGAATTGCTCATTATTGGTAGTGAGATTTTTGCTGGATTTGCTAAAGATGAGGGCAATAAAGAGAGCATTATAATGGGTAGTCTCTCTTTGGTAATGATTGGAATTTTGTTGATTTTAGCATTTGGTAGTTATAGTATATTTAAGCTTATTATTGTCATTATTTTTAGCTTTTTATGTGGGCTTAGTGGTGGATTTTTAATATTTGATGAGATAACACTTTTTAGTATTGTTATTAGTATTAGTTTAATTGGGCTTATACTAGATTTTGCGATGCATTTTTTAGGTTATGCGCAAGGCCGTGTTATTTACAAAGGCGATATAAGGCGATTTTTAAAGATATTTTTAATTGGATTATTTATCACAATTTTAGGCTATGCTCTATTTATTTTAGCTCCAATTGGTTTTTTAAAACAGATAGCTGTTATATCTATTTTTAGTCTTGTAGGTGCGTTTATAGCTACATATTTTTTACTACCATATATCTTAGAAAATAGTAAATTTAAAAGCTATAAAATTTTTGATTTAGTGCTTGATGAATTTATAAAATTTAACTTTTATATCTTGCAATTTAAAAGAATATTGATATTTTTTATGGCAATATTTGTCTTTGGTGTGATTATATTTTTTATCTATATTTTACCAAGTATGGATTTTAAAGATGATATTAGAAACTACTCATCGCTAAATGATGAGCTATTAGCTCAAAGTAAAAAGTTTTTACAAATTAGCCAAAATCCATTTCAAAGTAGCTTTATAGCATTAAATTTTAGCCCAAATGATGATAAAATAGCAAAAGAAATAAAGCTTTTAAGCGAGTTAAATATTACAAATTATCAAGGTGCTAGCAAGATTTTATTAAGTCAAAATGAGCAAATAAAGCTAAAACTAGCTTTGAAAAATTATGCTAAAAATGAGCAGATTTTAAAAGCTTATAAGGAACTTGGAATTGACTTAAATCTAGTGAAAAACTCATTAGAAAATATATCTCAATTTAGCCCCATAAGTTTTGATGAGTTTAATTCTCAATTTGATAAAAATAACCCGCTTGAGCCATTTATTTATGATGGTGATACGAATTTAATTTTTATCGGTTCTGATGTTGTATTTAGCGATGAATTTGATTTGATTTTGCAAAAATATAATGCTAGTTATTTTAATCTTACACAAAGCATTAGTAATAATTTTACCATAGCAAAAGAGTATGCGATATATTTAAAACTTCTAGCTTATGTATGCGCTTTTGGGATATTTTTATTCTTTTTTAGCTTTGCTAGGGCGTGCGTGATGGTTGGGATTATATTGTTTGGGACATTTGTAAGTGTTGCTATAATGCTTTTAGTTGGGGTTAGTTTTAATATTTTTACCATTTTTGGATTTATTTTAGCTAGTACTATTGGGGTGGATTATGTGCTGTTTGCTAGTAATTTAAATTTGGCTTTGCGTGAGAGATATTTTGGTATTATTTTAGCTAGTTTAACTAGTATTATATCTTTTGGAATGCTTGGTTTTAGTAATACTTATGCAGTGTTTAGTTTTGGAGTTAGTACGGCTTTGTGTATGTTTTTATTAGCATATTTTGCTCTTTTGTATGCTACTTATAACAGCAAGATTAAGTAATGAAAATTTGGTATCTTAAATTTGTTTTAGATAAATTTGAGCGATTTGATTTGCTAAATTTGGATAATTTTGAATTAAAAGATGGGGAAATTTTACTACTTTTTAGTGATAAATTTGATAATTATAGTTATGATGATTTGAGTATAAATGATAAAATAAAGCTTAGAAATAGTCCAAATTTGGCTCAAAATAGCAAATTTAAAATCTCTAGGTCTTTAAAAATTTATTTTGAAAAAAACTATAAAAATATTAAAAATATACCACTTTATACCTCATTAAGCCATAGTGATAATTGTGCTATTTTGGCTATTAGTACTGCTAGGGTAGGGGTAGATTTAGAGTTGATAAAAGATAGAAATTTTAGCGCCCATATAGATTTTTGTTTTAGTAAAGAACAAAGATTAAGAGTTGCTAACTCTAAAAATCAACTGATTGAATTTTATAAAATTTGGACATTAAAAGAGGCTAGGGTAAAGCTTTTAAATTTAGGATTTTATGCGCTTGATATGGCTAGCGATGAGAGTTTGGGAGCTTTTGGAGAGATTATAAAATGTAGCGATAAAAGCTTTATTTATAGTGTTGCAATATTTTAAAATTTTTAAATTTATTGGCAAATTTAAAAAAGAAGAGATTAAAATCTCTCCAAAATATCATAATTTGTATTTCGTTTAGCTGGAAATTCGCCAATATCTTTGATAAGTTCTATCATTTGGGCTTGACTCATTCTATAGCTAGCACCTGCTGCTTTTACAACATTTTCTTCCATCATTGTACTACCAAGATCATTTGCACCAAATTTAAGAGCTAGTTGCCCTATATATGAGCCTTGTGTAACCCAGCTACTTTGAATATTTTTAAAGTTATCTAAAAATAATCGTGATACAGCTAGTAGGCGTAGATACCTATTTGGTGATTGCTTTTTGATGTGAGGATGTTCGGCAATAAGCTTAGTATTAGCTGATTGAAAACTCCATAAAATAAACGCTCTAAAGCCACCAGTCTCATCTTGAAGAGTGCGAATTTTATCTAGATGTTCTACAATCTCTTCATCACTCTCAACTGTACCAAACATCATTGTTGCGGTGCTTTTTAGACCAATTTTATGAGCCTCTTTATGTACCTCTAGCCAGGTGCTGCTAGAGCATTTTTTAGGTGAAATGATATCACGAACTCTATCGCTTAAAATTTCAGCTCCAGCTCCTGGAATACTGTATAATCCAGCATTTTTTAATCTTAAAAGAACCTCTGGAATCGAAATTTTAGAGACTCTTGCGATATAATATATCTCTACAGCTGAGAAGCCGTGAATATCAATATTTGTATATTTTGTAGCAATGTGAGAGACTAGCTCTTCATACCATTGTATTTTTAATTTTGGATGGACACCACCTTGAAATAAAATTTGAGTCCCACCAATTGCAATTAATTCATCTATTTTGCGATCGATTTCATCAAAGCTTAGTAGATAAGCGTCCTCTTCATTAACATGTTTATAAAAGGCACAAAATTTACAATCAACCCAGCAGGTATTGGTGTAGTTAATATTTCTATCTACTATAAAAGTTGTAATTTTATTTGGATGAAGTTCTAATTTTTTAGCACTTGCTAACTCTCCAAGCTCTCTTAAATCTCCATTTTTGATAAGATTTAAAGCCTCATCAACACTTAATCTACTCACATAATTTCCTTAAAATTTTTGTAGCGTATTGTATCAAAAACTGGCAAAATTCAAGCTTATTAAAATTGTAAAGAGAGTGTAATTAAAGAAAATCAAAACTTCTCTTACTCTAAATCTAAAGCAAGAGAAAATGAAGTTAAAAATAAAGAGATTTATTTGGGGAGATGATTTTGGTGTAACTCATATCGCCTTAAATTTTTATTTTTTAAAAGCGATATGTTTGAGTTAGCTTAGTGTTGTGGTTTTTTGAAAATTTGATATGCTTTAATGCTTAAATAAACCAAAATGAAAGCACCTGCGATTAAGATATAATCAAGTCCGCTCATTATCTACTCCTTTTTTCTATATATATCGCTATTGCCATTATTGCTATTCCTTCAAGAATAGCTAAAAAGCCTTTAACTGTTGCTTCGCCAAACTGCCAAGCAAAAGCACCATTTACAAAAATACCAAGTCCGATATTTTTAAATAATTCTATCATTTTTTTGCCTTTAAATACTTAAAATTTTATATTATAAAATTTTAATACACTGTTCCAAATCCAGTATCTCCATCTTCGCTTAATGCTTCATACTTATTATTTGTATTTATGCTTTTATTATTTTTATTTCTCTTTTCTTCATTTTTAGCATTGACTTCTTTCGCTGTCTCATTAATGCTATTTACTGTATCACTATATGCTTGAGTTAAACTCGCAGTACATCCACTAAAAAATACTCCAGCTACTAAAGCACCAGTTACTAAAATTTTTTTCATTTTTATTCCTTTAAAGTTTTTCTTTGTATTCTATAAAATTTTT
>JAFVMP010000107.1 GCA_017506845.1 Campylobacter sp. | reverse complement strand
AGGGACTGATTTTTTGACTATTAACTGAGCTAAACCCTCTACAATTGCGGTCTTACCAACGCCTGGCTCACCTAGTAAGATAGGATTATTTTTAGTCTTTCTAATTAGAATTTGCATCATTCTAGTTATCTCTTCATCTCTGCCTATTACAGGATCTAGCTCTCCACTAGATGCTTTTTTAGTTAAATCAATTCCAAATTTACTTAAAGAATCTAGATTTTCATCAGCAGTTTGAGTATCTATACTCTTTCCACCACGCATTGCCTCTAGCTCTTTTTTAATCTCAAGCAGATCGATATATTTAGATAAAATTCCTTTAATTGGCTCAATATCTAAATTTGCAATTATCCAGCTATCAACTGCTATAAATTTATCCCCAAAATTAATCATTAAAGCCCTAGCACGCTCAAAACTATCTACTAGTTCATTTGAAATTTTTATATTGTTTTTTGATACATTTGAGCTTTGAGGTAGATTATTAGCACTGCTTTTTATATCCAATACTAAGGCCTCTTTGCTTACATTTACCTTATTTAAAATTTGATTTAAAATAGAGTTACTATCAGCACTAAGCGCCCAAAGCATATGCAAAGGCACTACTTGAGGATTTTTATTTCCGATAGCCAAAGATATAGCACTATCTATTAAATCCTGACTCATTGAGGTAAGCTCATCAAATATATTTGCCATATTTTTCTCCTTAAACTTTATATGAGTAGCATTATATAACTTTAGTCTATATTTGTCAAGGTTTGGCCAAATTTAACCCAATTTAGATTTAATTTGATTAATATTTTTTACTTTAAATTAATATATTTTTAGGTAAAATTATTGATTTTAAATTTTTGGAGTTATGTGTTGAAAAGCAGTAAAATTTTACAACTAGCTGGGTTTATCAGCGTAATAGCAGCAAGTGCTATTGCTCTAAATGCCCAAACCACCCAAGATGAGAGAATTCAAGCTCTATCAAAATTAACAAAAACTATCGCCGTAGTAGAAAAATATTATGTCGATGATATAAATTTCACCCAAATCGTAGATAAAACCATATCTGGACTTTTAACAAACCTAGATGCTCATTCTGGATATTTAGATGAAAAGGCATTTAAGGATATGCAAATTCAAACCAAAGGTGAATTTGGAGGCCTTGGAATAACTGTAGGAATAAAAGATGGCGCACTAACAGTAATCGCTCCAATAGATGACACACCAGCATATAAAGCTGGAGTAAAATCGGGCGATGTAATTTTAAGAATAGATGGCGAATCTACCATAAATATCACAATTGATGAGGCTGTAAATAAGATGCGTGGTAAGCCAAAAACGCCAGTACAAATCACAATTGTAAGACAAGGCGAAAAAAAGCCATTTGATCTAAATATAATAAGAGATATAATCACCGTAGAATCAGTCCAAGCTAAGATGATTGAAGATGAAAATATCCTATATTTAAGAGTTACAAATTTTGACCAACATGTAACTAAAAAAGCTAGAGAATTTATCAAAAAATATCCACAAGCTAAAGGGATTGTTTTGGATTTAAGAAATAACCCAGGAGGCTTACTAAATCAAGCTGTGGGCTTAGCAAATTTATTCATCGAAAATGGAGTAATCGTCTCTCAAAAAGGTAGAGATAAAAATGAAGATGAAATTCACACTGCACAAAAAGGCAACTTTATAACCAACGCCCCACTAGCAGTTTTAATAAATGGCGGAAGTGCTAGTGCTAGTGAAATAGTCAGTGGTGCATTGCAAGATCTAAAAAGAGCCGTAGTAATTGGTGAAAATAGCTTTGGTAAAGGAAGCGTTCAAGTCATTATGCCAGTAGATAAAAAAGAAGCACTAAGACTAACAGTAGCTCGCTACTATCTCCCAAGTGGTAGAACTATTCAGGCTGTAGGCGTTACACCAGATATAATAGTTCATCCTGGAAAGGTACCAAATGATGAAAATGAATTTCATCTAAAAGAGGCTGATTTAAAGCAACATTTAGAGAGTGAATTAGATAAAATTGAACCAAAAAATAAGAAAAAAGAGACAAATAGCAAAAACATAATAACTCAAAAACAAATTTATGATGATATTCAGTTAAAAACTGCAGTAGATTCAATAAAAATTTTAAACATCAAGTAAGGAGAAAAAGTATGGAAAAATCAGAACTACTTTACGAAGGTAAAGGTAAAAAAATGTGGTCTGTAAAAGGCAATGATGAATTACTAATAGCTGAGTTTAAAGATGATTTGACAGCATTTAACGCTGAAAAAAAAGGTAACGAAGCAGGAAAAGGTGCACTAAATAATAAAATTTCAACCGCACTATTTAAACTTTTAAAAGAAAATGGCATAGAAACTGCACTTGTTGAAAGTATAAATGAAACTGAACAACTAGTCAAAAAATGCTCAATCATTCCACTAGAAGTAGTAGTAAGAAATATCGCCACTGGTAGTCTAAGCAAAAGACTTGGTATAGCAGAAGCTACGGTATTACCATTTACTTTAGTTGAGTTTTACTATAAAGATGATGCACTAGGCGATCCGCTAATTAATGATGAACATGCAATCTTATTAAATACTGTAAAAAGCGAACAAGATTTAACAAAACTTCGCCATCTTGGCAGACAAATTAACTCTATACTTGCTCCATTTTTTGCTTCAAAAGGGTTAAAGCTTGTTGATTTTAAAGTTGAATTTGGTATTGATAAAGATGGAAATATCTTACTAGCTGATGAGATTAGTCCTGATAGCTGTAGATTTTGGGATGCAAATACTGGCGAAAAAATGGATAAAGATAGATTTAGACAAGATTTAGGTAATGTAAAAGTCGCTTACGAAGAAGTTTTACGCAGAATATTATCATAATTAAATTTAAAGGATAAATGATGAAAGTAATTGTAAATGTATATCTAAAAAACGGCGTATTAGACCCAGCTGGTAAAGCTACTAAACACGCTTTAGAAAGTCTTGGTTTTAATGGCGTAGATGATGTAAGAATTGGCAAACAGATTATCTTAGACCTAAGTGATAACACTACTGATGAGCAGATTAAAAATATGTGTGAAGAACTACTAGCAAATACAGTAATAGAAGATTATGAGATAGTAAAAGGCTAAAAATGAGAGTAGCTATCATTAATTTCCCTGGTACAAACTGCGAAAGAGATACTAAATACGCTTTTGATTTACTAGGATTTGACTCAGAGATTATCTGGCATAAAGAGACTGAATTTAAAGCTGATTTAATAGTATTGCCTGGTGGTTTTAGCTATGGCGATTATCTTAGAACTGCTGCTATTGCAAAATTTAGCCCAGCTATGCAAACAGTAATAAATCACGCTAAAAACGGCGGCTTGCTACTTGGAATTTGTAATGGTTTTCAGATGCTTTTAGAAAGCGGACTGCTTCCTGGGGCGATGAGAAGAAATGAAAATATGAGCTTTATTAGCAAATTTAACCATCTAAAAGTGATATCTAATAACAATAAATTCTTATCAAATTTTAATAACTCTGATCTAATAGATATCCCTTTAGCTCATGGTGAAGGCAACTATTATGCAGATAGTGATACAATTAAAAAATTATATGATGATGATTGCGTATTGCTAAAATATTGCGATAAAGATGGTAATGAAATTAGCGTAAATGGTTCAGTAGATAATATAGCTGGAATTTGCAATAAAGATAAAAATATATTTGGCCTAATGCCTCATCCAGAAAGAGCTGTAGAGAGTATTTTAGGTAGCACTGATGGAGCTAAAATGCTTAAAGGATTTCTTTGCTAAGAGCTATTTTTGCGCTTATTTTGCTAATTAGCGTAGGTTTTAGCGAGCCTACGCCATTTGGACAACGCATCACTAATGAGCAGATGCAAGGTATAGCTGATACTGATGAGGTTATGGATATTGATCCATCGTTAATTTATCAAAATATTGAACCAATTGAGTTAGTTCTTACAAGCCAAATAAAAGAAAAATCAATATATATCTATCAGCCTTTTACCTTAAATTTAACTGCTAATACAGATAAAGTTCTAGATTTTGATATGAATCTTACTATGCGCTCTACTGATATAACTTGGCTAAATCCAAAGCCACTATGGAAAAAAAAATCCGCCGGAATTTACGAAACTACAATCCATCTAATAGCTAGTAGCGCTCAATCTAATATTGACGCTTTAACACTCACGCTAAAAAGAAATGGAATTTTTTTTCAAAATAAAACAATAAAGCCAGATCTTCCAAAGATTAAAAATATTCAATTACGAACCGATTTTGCCAATTTTGTCGGAGAAAATTTAGAGATAAAGATGGTAAAAAGCTCAAAATTTAATGAATACTCAAATTTAACTACCATAGAACTAGCAAGTAAAAATGGAAATTTAAGTCTATTTCAAATACCAGGAGAATTTCAAAAACAAGGTTTTGATAGCCTAAAAGGCGACTATAAAAATCAAACTGGAATTTATTTTATAATAAGTGATAATAATAAAACTAATATAAACTTTAGTTACTACGATTATACTCAAAATATTTTTAAAGAGTTAAATTTAGATATAAAAGTACAAGATAATGATTTAAGTACTCAAGTACCACTTAATCCTAAAGAGGGTGAGTTTCGGCTATATAAAGAACTTAGTATTTATATTGCAATTATATTATTTTTACTACTTTTTATCTGGAAAAAGAGTTACTACTCCTTTATTATTGCAGTAGCATTTATAGCTTACGCAATCTATGATAATAAACCTTTTAGCGAAGCAAAACTTAAAGCAAATAGTAAAATAAGAATCTTGCCTATGCCAAATTCAACTATTTTTGCTATTGCAGCTAAAGAACAAAATGTCAAAATTATTACCAAAAATGAAAATTTCACCAAAATTATCCTACAAAATGAAACTATAGGCTGGGTAGAAAATGAAAGTATTAAATAAGATAAAAAGTTGGCT
>JAFVMP010000106.1 GCA_017506845.1 Campylobacter sp. | reverse complement strand
TTCTACTTCCATATGTCAAAATAATTTTTTATATCTGTGCAAATCCAGTAAGAATAGACTTTGCTGATGTAGTGATAATCCTTAAAATCGATGAGCAAAGACGCCAAAAACAGCTAGAACAAAGAGAGAGCGATGCAGAGCTAATAAAATCCCTAATGAACGGAAAAATAAATATTGATATACCTTTTACACACGGGCTTTGTTTGGTGGAGTAGCTTTAAATTCTATGATTTAGCTAAATTTAAAAATCTTTTCCGTTGTGGGTTTTGCAAATATAAGGCGTGATAGTGTAAATTTAAAAGTAACGCTTTTTTTAAAAAGATTGCCACGCTCGTTTCGTCTGCTCACAATGATGGCTATTTTGAATTTGTCGCAAGATATTGCCACGACTTGCGTTCGCCAGTCTCGCAATAACGAACGATTATCACGCACCAAATTCGGTCATTGCGAGATGAGTAGCGTAAAAGGCAAACGATAGCTATCTATCGTTTGCCGACGCTACGAAACATAAAAGCGAAGCTACCTTGAAGTAGCGACGAAGCAATCTTATTAAATAAATTCAGAATTGCCAAATTTTGATTTTTATAAAAAGCATTATTCGCAAAAGATTGCCACGCCTTCCTGGCGTAAGGCTCGCAATGACAACGCTCCAATGATAAATTTAAGGCTAACGAATTAATTTTAATATATTACCATCATTCATAGAATAATTTTTAATTGTATCAGATATTAATTTACCTAATAAAAAGCCATCTAAAGGTACTCCATTTCCAAAGCACCCACTTCCCTTTTTATAATGATAATTACATATAATAGAATTTAAATAAAACAAAATATCATCTTTATGAAAATAACTTTCGATACGCGGAAGTATAATTTTTACCACTTTAGCGAATTTGTATCTATTTATCGCACGACATTCTGCATAAAATTTTTCCCTCTGTTTTTCTATGGATTTAGAAAATCCTTCCCTTAGTTCTTCTGCGAATGCAGGTGACAATTGCGAGCTAGCAAATAGTTCTTCTCTAAATTTTATATATTCTTGTATATAAAATTCAATATCATCATCTACTTTTTGTGTAAAATACCAAGCTTTTCCCAATTTAAACATTGCTATAAGAATAAAAATAGCAAAAACGATACCCCAAAAAATTCCCATAATTACTCCTTTTTATGAAACTAACCAAATAATGCCTAGCATAATGGTTACTAAAATAGTCAATGTAGAAAAATCTTTGCTTGTAGATCGTAGGTAATCATTATTAACAACCATAATTGACACGATTAAAGAAATCAAAAAAGCCCAGCCCATATTCGCTCTTTTTATATAAAATTTTTGTTATTATATTCAAAAAAAAAAAAAAAAAAATAGCTTAATTATAATTATTTAATGATTAAAAATTATAATAATAAAGTAATTTAATGTAAATTTTTAACGCACTTTGCAATAAATATTAAATTCAAGAGATAATATAACTACTCTTGCCGTATTTAATAAGCTTTCCAGTTTTAATAAGTTTATTAAATATAGTCGATACACTTTGGCGCTGTGCTCCTAAAAGATTAGATAGCGTAGCAATAGAAAATGGAATCTCAACGAGCTTTTTATCTCGCACCATCATATGCTGTTCATCTGCTAAGTTATGCAAAAAGCTTACAATCCTGCTTTCTAAACTACTAAATACTATATCAGCAACAATCTGCCTAGTCATTATAGTAGTACGAATTAGCGAATTTACCATTGCCATACTAAATTTCTCATTTTCAAAAAGCTCTTTTATATCGCAAAGATTTAGCTCCATTGTCTCAGAATCACTCAAAAACTCCAAAACACTATCTTTATCCACCAAAACTATAGAGCCTTTGCTTATAAAATTTATGATAAATTCATTTATTCCACTTATATAACTTAATTTTGCATGGCCACTTTTGAGAATTATAAATTTGATATTTTGCGCATATACTAATTCAGATTTATTATATTTTTTTTGACGAAATAATGCCAAATCTTCACTACTAAGCAGCTCAAAATCGGCATAATTATCTTGATCAAATCTACTAATATTCATCGCATGCCACCATTTAAATTTTTCAAATTTAGCATAAATTTAATTAATCTAAAATTGCAAACTCAATCTGCATCCTTAGATTAATTAAATTTTAATATTTAATCTCCCTCTTTGTAAGAGAGAGATTAAGATTATTAGATATTTTTTGCACCTTTTGGAGCTTTAAATGCTGTGAGTTCTGGAGCTGTGCCTTTGTATTTTTCTACATTTACAAGACCAGTATGAGAAATATTACCATTGGCTAATTTACTTGTTGGGATATCGATTGTTAAGGTATTTGCACATCCATTTTTACATAGACCATCGCCAAATCCATCATACCACGCACCCTCTCTAAGTCTTACAACACCAGAGATAATATCATCACTAACCTCAGCACCAGCTAACACCTCACCACGAGCATTATATACTCTTACAAGGTCGCCATTTTTAATACCTAGCTTAGCAGCGTCTTTAGTATTGATAAGTAATGGTTCGCGATTTGCAATAGCATAGTTATCTCTTAAAGATGTATTATTTTGTTGAGAGTGCAACCTATCAGTTGGATGAACTGTGATTAGATGGAATTTAGCTGGTTTATTTTTCATTCCTAGCCACTCAACTGGTTCAAACCACTTAGGATGCGCAGCACAATCATCATAATTCATAGCTGCTATTGTATCGCTATAAATCTCTATAAGACCAGATGGCGTACCTAGCGCATTTAAGATTGGATCCTCTCTAAATTCAGCCATCCTTACCCAGCTTTCACTCTCTAAAGTTGGAGCAAATGTAGTTGGCTCATTTTTATTCCACCACTCATCAAATTTAGGCATAGTAATACCTAATGCTGTGTTGGCATTAACTGCATTAGCAGCCACATTATAAAACTCTTCTAGCCAATCCATCTCAGTTTTACCACCTTCTGTAAATGCCTCTACAAGGCCATCTGCATAGGCTTTAGATAGATCGCTAAAGATTTGATAGTCATCTTTTGCCCCATGTTGTTTTTCTACTACCTGCTTCATTGGAGCAATATTTTGATTTGAATAATCCCCAGTCATTGTCAAATCATTTCTTTCATATTGAGTAGTTACTGGGAATACAATATCAGCCATTTTAGCCGTTGGAGTCCAGTAAATTTCATTTACTACAACAGTTCTTGGGCGACGCCATGCTTTTATATTTGTATTAACATCTTGATGTTGAGTTATAGGGTTTCCACCCGCCCAGTAGATAAAATCAATATCTGGATATGTTATTTTTGTACCATTATGCTCTAAAGTTTTACCTGGATTTAAAATAGCCTCAGCTACTCTTGCTACTGGAAATGCATAGTCCGTACCAGCATTTAACCAGCTTTGGGCTGATTCACCACCTTTTGCTTGGCTGGCTAGACCTTTATATTTTCCATTTTCTACTATACCTACGCTTGCAGCATTTATACCGCCTAAAACACCACCAGCACATGTTGGAGCACCACCATTGCTGTAATGATAGCTAAGACCAAACCCACCACCTGGTAAGCCAATTTGACCCAACATAGAAGCTAAAGTTACAAGCATCCAGTGAGGTTGTTCGCCGTGATGAGCTCTTTGCATTGCCCAACCGCTCATTAGCATTGTGCGATTAGCATATATTGTTTCAGCTAAATTTTTAATCACACTCTCTTTTATGCCACAAATTTTTGATGCCCATTTGGCTGATTTTGGAGTTTTATCACTTTTACCTAGTAGATATGGCAAGAATTTATCAAATCCAGTTGTATAGTTAGCTATAAATTCTTTATCATATTTACCTGTAGTATATAGGTGATGTGCCATACCAAGCATCATGGCTGTATCTGTATTTGGTCTTGGAGCAATCCATTTGGCTTTATCACCAAAGAATTTGCCAGTTTCACTCCAAAGAGGATCAATTATAATAATCTCTTTACCGCTATCTTTTAACTGCTCAAAATATTTAAGCCCTTGATCATCTGTAGAACTGAAGCCCCAGCTGATGTTCGGCGCGGTGATGCAGATCACCAACTCCTTCTCCGTCAGCCAGATATCCCTGGATCTGGTGGGCTTCCCGTCGGTCAACTATGCGGGCCACACCATCATGACCCACCTACATGACTTCGGTAATCTGCGCTATGAGATGGGCTATGCCTGTACCATCGCGGTGTTCCTGTTCCTGCTGATGCTCTTCTGTAACATTCTGGTGCAGAAGGTGCTGCGCAAGATCGGTTAAAGGAGGTAAAGAGAAATGGCTAAGAAAAAGAAGAATCTTTACCCCAAGGCTCCGAAAAAGACCGGTCTGCGCGCATGGCTGCGGCGGCGCAAGCTGCGCACCCGCCGTTCTCTGGCGGTGGATGTGGCGCTGATGATCTTCCTGGGCGCATTCGGATTGTTTTCCCTGTTCCCGCTGATCTACACGGTGGTCTCCGCCTTCAAGCCCATGAGCGAGATCTTCATCTTCCCGCCCAAGCTGACGGTGGACAACCCCACCCTGGACAACTTCTTCGACCTGTCCTTCATCCTGGAAGGCTTTGACGTGCCCCTGTCCCGCTACATCTTCAACACCGCCGTCATCACGGGTCTTGGCACCCTGGGCACGGTGCTGCTGGGCAGCCTCGCTGCCTTCGCGCTGGCGAAGTACACCTTCCCCGGCTCCAAGCTGATGAGCGAGCTGATCGTGTATGC